>JANOXC010000109.1:0-18290 GCA_031418215.1 Bacteroidota bacterium | reverse complement strand
CCATTTGGATCAAGATACACTTCGTACTCCCATCCTTTACCATTTACAAAGGGTGCTACAGTATTAGATGAACGGATATCATCAATTGAAATCGCAATTAGTTTGACGCCTGTTTCCTCTTTCCATTCACTGTATTGATCTGCAATAGCAACCAGCTCTGCAACACAAGGCTTACACCAGGTGGCCCAAAAATCAAGGATCATTGGTTTACCATCATTCTGAATCCCTGCAGAATTAAAAACTTTGCCATCCAGTGTTTTTAGATTAACAGAAGGTAAATCAGTTTTAAAATCGGGAGCTTTGGTTTCCTGAGCTGCCAATTTAAATGTAGCTAGCAGAATGCAGGTTACGACACTTAAAATTTGTTTAGAAGTCATCAATCGTTACAAATATATACAGGAAAAGGACCTGAATTAATTCATTACAGGTCCTTATCAATTATGTTAGTGAATATGTTTATTTCTGAATGACAATTTTCTTAGTCAGGCTTTGTTCGCCGGTATTGATCTTTAAAATGTATGAACCATTTTCAAGGTCGGTAAGATCTAGATTAATCAAATCACCTGATTTCAACATTGAAAATTCTTTCACTGTTTTCCCGGTAATGCCAGTTACTGTAAGCGTCATTTTTTCAGATTTTATTTTAGCAACATTAATAAATAAATTACCATTAGAAGGCAAAGGGTAAACACTGATCAGGTTTTCACTTCCGGTTTCACTTATACCAACCACTGCATTCAATAAATTGATGTTATCGATAAATGCATTATTTCCATTATTTGATGTGCCTTTGAAAGCAATTAGCAACGACTGTTGTCCGGCATAGGCTGAAAGGTCAACAGATTCTGCTCTCCAATGTGAAACACCGGGAGTATAAGGAGAGGTTTGATAACCGGTAACTGAAGCAAGTGTTGCTCCGCTCTTATTCCATACAGAAGTCCAGCTTTGACCACAATCTGTTGAAACAATTACTTCAAGTCTGTCATTTGATTGAGCAACGATTTGTTTATGGGCAACATCAAAAGCAAGACTTGGACTTACTGCTGCAGATAAATCAGCAGGTGTTAAATCGTACAAATAATCAATTTCACCTGAAGGGCTATTATAAAAATCAACCTTTGCACAACCGCCATTGGCCGTAATTCGTTTCCATCCTGTAAAGAAATCCGGGTTTTCAATTAACCAGCCGACAGGCGGGAAAACATTGGAACTAAAATCCTGCGTAATAACTGTACTTGCCGTTAAAGGTGAGCTGACAGGAACTGTAAAACTATTGTTTGTAGGTATCTGATCAGGTAAGCCGTTTACTGTAGTAATGTTATATTTTAATGAATGAGCGCCAGGTAAGATCCCAAGTCCAGGCATTGTAATATTTACCACGGCACCCGGTAAAATAGTTCCAACCCAATTAAGCAATGAAGGGGTCTGGTTGTCTAATGAATATTCAATATCCAGACTATTAATGGTACCTGATCCTCCATTACGAACTACCAAATCCGGCGCTGCTTGTCCGGCGCAACTAAGTGCTTCAAAATTGATAACTGAAGTAAGGTTAGGTTCCACCAGCACTTGCGCAGGACTATGGCCTGTTTGAAATATCTCTTTATTGGTATTGCTCTGCACCCAGGCTATCACCTCCAACATAGGCCATAGTGGCTTATCAATTATAGTTCCTGTAGGAACAACAATAGCCCAGCTCAAATCAAGCACTACCGAATCCCCAATGGCCCATACAGAAGGGAGAACGGTGCCATTGCCATCAGGAAGTAACTTACGCATGACATGTTGAAAATGATCTTCACCGGTTACAGAGGTGTAGCCATAAACATCGCGCTCGGCAACAGCAACTCTTGCTCGAAGAGTTGAGGATGAAACTGCCTGTGTGGCCCTAATGACTACATGCGTAAAAATGGTGTCATCACCGGAAGAGAATGAATGGCTGGCAATAACATCAAACGAAGAGGTAACGGCATGACGAGTATCAATTTGCGAACCCGTAACAGCACCTGCATTACCATTCCAGAAGTTACCATCAATAAATGCATGAGGAGAATAAGTATTTGAATAAAATGTTGTTCTGTTTGTTACATCAGGTATGTTATAAGCATACAAATTAGGCCCGGTGCTTGGGATGTTATTTTGATACTTAAGTGATATTACTTCCCCATCTTTACTGTCGAGCAAAGCATTTAAACCGGGGTTATTCAGAAAGCAAGGAACACAGGTCTCACCTGTAAATTCTTCCAACAATACGAGCCTTGTTGATTGCCCAAATCCTGTATTTGCCACCATTATCAGTATGGCCACTAAGTATTTTTTCATGAATTTTTTTTTGGAATTGTCTAGCAAAGCTAAGCCAAAAATAATTGATCATAAAATTAAATGTTACCAAAAAGGAAGAATTTGACAATTCACTCCATTTTCGACTAAAAAACACCCCTTTTTACCAATAACTGAAAGCAAATTAATTAAAATACTATCATATAAGTGGACATGGCCTCATATTCGCTTCACTATTCATGAATTTAAAGCATAATATCCCCTATATTTGTTGCTCAAAAACAAACATTAATGGCATGAAAAAACTAATACTATTCTCTCTTTTTATTCTTGCGTTTCTTTATTCACAAGGGCAGATAAACCTGACAAATACCACTTTGCAGTATTTTTCACCGGATAATGTTACACCGCTTGAGGCATTTCTTGATGTAGAAAACAACAATAATGATTCTGTTGAAATCAATATTATCAGGACTATTCAGTCATTAACTGCTAATCATGAAGAAACCTTTTGCTTTGGCCAGTATTGTTATTTACCTAACACTGATACTTCCTTGTTCCCAACTGTAATATATGCAAACACGTCTGAAGGTACTTTTAAAGCGCATATTGACCCACTTGGTTATGATGGGACGGATATCTTGAGCTATCATTTCTATGATATCGGCAATCCTTCTGATTCAGCTAATATTACAATGGAATTTGTATTCAGCACAACAAGTGTAGCTGAAAACAACAAAGCCACTTTTCTGAAATTCAATAATCCAATCAATAATTTCGCTGTTTTAAGTTATCAATTACCTGATGGTGCTCAACATGCAAGTGTTAATTTTTACAACATGCTTGGCAACAAGGTAAGATCAGTAAATCTGGAAGAAACACAAGGTGCAAAGGTTATTACAACTTCAGAGCTTTCAAATGGTATTTACATTCTTTCCATGGTTGTAAATGATAAAATCTCCCGCTCTTATAAAATGGTGGTGAATCATAATTAAAGATCGTAATAAGCTAATTCAAAAAAAAGTCACCCTTTAACTGGTGACTTTTTTTTGTTCGAACAATAGTAGTTCTTCAAATCACCTTGACTTGAAATTTGAATTAACAGAAAATCTTTAAATTTCAGGATGGTAATTGAGCGCCTACAACTTTACAATTTTCTTCGTCTCCTTTTTATCATCAAAAATAAGGCTAACAAAGTAAACTCCATTTGGTAAATCTGCCATTTTATTATATATATAGCTATTTGAACCTTTATTGGAATTTAAAGATTTTTTATCAATTATAGTCCCAAACTTGTTCACAATCTGCATAACCACTTGGCCTTCATTTTTTACAGAATAATCAATAGTAAATTGATCAGTAACTGGGTTTGGCGCAATTGAATTAATCAACAAATCAATATGGTCCTTGCCGGAATTATTTTTAACCATCACGTTCCGACTGTAAGTGTAATGTCCGTTATAATCAGTTTGTTTTAATCGGTAGTAAGAGCCTTTATTTACAAATTGATTGTCTAAAACTGAATAACTTATTTTACTGTTACTATTGCCTGCCCCTTGCTTTCTCGACACTTCTTCAAACAGCTTACCGTCAGCAGAACGTTCAATAGTAAAGTAATCATTATTTTTTTCTGATGAAGTGGCCCAAGTAAGATTAACTTCTTCTCCTGTATTTTCAGCTTTAAAATAAATTAATTCAATAGGCAAAACAACACCCGGTCCCCAACCGGAACCTGACACTGCGCCAGAATGTGATGCACCTCCTGGACCCGTAACTTTCGATCCTCCGGATAAAGTAACATTGCCATTTATTTTTAAGAATGAAACTGAACCTAAATTAACAGTGGAACCGCCGCTAATTGTTGCATTACCATTTACAATAACGGTATCACTTGCTTCGATGTTAACTATACTTCCCCCATTTAATTCGAAATCACCATTGATTACAAGACTTGATCCCAACAAAATATTCACATATCCACCTCCTGAAATTTTCAATGGATTATAAACACTACTTACAATTTGATGAGCTATCGTAATGCCGGGACCATTATAATTATTACCGGGATCGCAATTGCAAGTGGCACCGGTACTGGAAGTATTTGACCAAATTTGATTGCTCCACTCACCATTACTTAAAGTAAATTTTGTTGTACCACCTGCCACAGCTTCTTTCTTTGCGCCTAAATTCAAAGCAATAAAAACCGAACTACAAATTGCAGAGATCAACGCTGAAAAGTAAATCACCTTTCTAAGGGTAATTTTTTGTTTCTGTTGAATATTGATATTTAATCGCATCATCATTCTCTGTTGAAGACTTGCCCTTACTTTTTGCCTTTGTATTAATCTCATTTTCCCCATGAAAAGTTCTTTTTGAAATTAGTTCAAGAATTATTTTTAAATAATTGAACTATTTCTTCAACACTTTTTGCGTTGCCTTTTCATCCCTGTAAGTTAAGACAGCGACATAAATTCCACCCGGCAATCCTTTCTCATCTTTAAATTCCAATTTGTTTAACCCGTCAATTGCATTAATAACTTTTTCCAATACAACCTGTCCTGAGGAGTTGAGCATTTGGAAATTAACCGGTGCATTTACTTTCATTTCAAATGCTATGGTAAAGCTCTCTCCAAAAGGATTCGGCGAAATTGATTTTAATTTTAATGACGATGCTATTTGCTCACCACCAACATTTTTTTGCACGCGTTTTATTTCTGAATAGGATGTACGTCCTGACTTGTCTGTTTGCTTTAAACGGTAAAATGAATATCCAGCCAACGGTCTTGAATCCAAATCGCTATAATTTAACGACGATGAACTACCCGTACCCTGCTTGTTAAGCAAGGACTCAAAATGTACACCGTCACTGGAACGCTCAATTGTAAAGTAGTTGTTATTATCTTCTGCTTTCACCGACCATGCCAATTCAACAATCTCACTATTGATTTTTGCATTGAAATTAATTGATTTCGCAGCTATTGCTTCTGTGTTGCCATTACTTAAACCAATTGCATAATTACCGAAAGTGTTAAGGCTGCTTCGGCTTGCAATTGCTGTTCCCTCTGCTTCATTTTGCGCAGCGCTCAGATGAGTTCCCTGTGATTGCCATGGCGTACTCTTACTGGTTTTGGTCAGTACACAATAGTTATCGGCATTACCGGCAGGTCTTGAATGACCGCTTTCTTTTAAGGTAACGCTATAGGTCCCTGATGAAACTGTTGCATTTGGAGTGAGTGTCCAATATCCATAATTTAGTAATGCATCAACTGTTGACCCATTTACTGTTATGCCTGCTAATGAAGCTGAATTGCCACCAGGATTAACATTGTTAAACGTTCCCAAAATAGAACTGCAACCTGAAATACCTGAAAGATTAATATTGACAAATTCATAATTCGATGCTGTGCCCAATGGGAAATCATAGGTTCCTGTGGACTTCACCTGTCTGCGAAGATTGCCTCTTACATAACTTTCTTCTGAATAACCGGAGACAGCTGATTTATCTGTATTGTTTACTGCAATTTCCTGTGCACCTGTAATGATCTGGCCTTTCTCCAATACAAGTGAACCATTTACAGCAACCTTATTAGATAAATTAAGATGATGGTTGTTGTTGATGGCCAAATTATTTACCTCTGCTGGTAATCCATCACCAGTTACCTGAGCACTTGTTCCATTATAAGTATAGTTTCCCTTTGTACTCAAAACACGTCCGCCA
Source organism: Bacteroidota bacterium (assembly GCA_031418215.1). GTDB lineage: Bacteria > Bacteroidota > Bacteroidia > AKYH767-A > OLB10 > JANOXC01. The sequence goes on along the minus strand of JANOXC010000109.1, from coordinate 12,292 downwards.
TTAACCTGTATATTACCATTTGATGAAGTTGCAGTAATACCGGCAGGTGAACCAATCAATAAACCACCACCATCGGCAACAATAAATGTTCCTTTGCCTACAGGAAAACTTGTTCCCAAGTCAAGTACGGAGCCATTGTTAACCTGAAAACTAACAGCATTGGTAATAACTCCTGATTTCCTGGAAAAAATTTGCTTGCCTTGTTTATTGAAATTTATTTTTCCAAATCCAAAATTACCATTCGTTAAGTCAGTTTGAGCAGCAGTTTGTGTTAGCGTACCCCCTCTTTGTATAAAGTCACCACTTAAATTAAATGAACAAATCCCGCTTCCATTTGCAGCACTATTATTTTGACTCATATCAAAAGTTCCACCGCTTATATAATAATCTCCTTTAACATTAATTGTTGGTGTACCATCGGCCAATCCGCCGTTCATAATCTTTGTTCCGGAGAAGACTCCTCCTGTTTGTATAAAATTACCTGCTATTTCAATTACAGATTTTTTTGCTGCCGTACATTGAAAAAAGTCACCACCTTTCATATGAAAATCGCCACCAACATTTAATGTACAATTTTCAGCATTGCTAAGTCCAACAGCACCATTACCTGATGAAATAAAGGAGAAATCACCGTTTACATTTGTGATTTTACCGGCAAGGTTAACCAGTGCAGATTGTTCAGGACAATCCCACACAAAATCTGCAAATGATTGATTAAGGTTACTGGGTATCTTGGTTGTTACACCGGTGATTTCACAAATAGATCCATCCTTCCATACTGCTTTCGGAATAATGTCACCATTAATAGCACTCTTGTATTTTCCACCTGTATTTATTATCCATTTGTTAGGAGCAACTGCCAAATTACCGCCATCATTAATAAACGTTCCGCCATCATTAATCGTTAATGTTGCTTCACTTGCTATTTCCTGAGAACTTCCTACTGCCATTGATAGTGAACCTGTTAATTCTACTGCAGATGAGGCAATCTGCGTCAGGAAACTACCATTAAAAATAGATAGCGTTCCTTTGACAATTAAATCAGTTCCAGGGCCGTCATCTATTATCAAATATCTACCCGGCTGACATTCAATAGTACCACCGGATTCAATCACTGTTTGATCAATCGTAATATTTGTATTAACAGATATTGTATGTCCCTGGCGTATTTCAATGGTGCCATTTGCTGAAGAAGGAACAGATGTTGCATCTTCCCATTTCGCTCCATTGAATTTCTGCCAAGTACCGGTGCTATTCCAGTTGCCGGAAGTTTTAGTTCTGAAATCACCTGAAGTTATATTGGCCACATTGTCAACCTTTGCAAACTGCAAATAAATCGCCAGTCCAACTAAAACGGATAAAGAAAGCACATCGGCAACCACCCATGTCATTTTTTGAACTACCTTCATGCGATTGCGCATTCTCATTGCAGGTCTCATCCTTTTATTTGTAGTATTACTTTTCATATTCAATGAAATTAATTTTAAATATTTGAACTAGGCTTAGTCAATTTGATGAGATTAATACGATTAAGATCATATTTGGTTGCATTTCAAAAACCCAATTGGTTAGATTTAACGATTTGGAAATATAATCTTGGAAATCCGCCTGACCGTTGAATCAAAAATGAGCTAACTAAATAGCAAATCCATCCAATAAGAAATTAGCTTTGCATTCCGCTCCCTGTTAAAAAATAAAATTATCTGTCAGAAAGTTGGGATTGCAAACCCTTCAACTTAGGATGATACGAACCCCGGAAAAAAAAGTTGCACTTTGAGAAAAAAATATTTATTTCTGTTCGTAATCCTTAAACCCCAACTTTTTTCTTAGAAAATTGGCACCAACACTTAATAACACTGCTACCATGCTTCCATATAGTATCTCACTGGTACGGCTTAAAGCAGTTTCCATAGCATCTTTCCATGTAATATCCTTTGCCAATGCAGAAATCATTACCAGAACAACAGTAACCGGAGCAAGTTTCCAGCTTGCCGGATATTTTTTGTAAGAAGTACTGATAATAACAGCAATTGAAATAGCTATCATCATCGACCAAAAGGTTGGTGCTATATATATAAACAATAAACCAAGGGAGCAACCGGTTAAAGTATTAATGATTCTTGAACGAACCGCATCCAGCAATAAGTTCACATCAGGTTCTGTCACTACAATGACAGAGATTAGTGCAAAGAGCTTATTTTGATCCGGTAAAAAATACAAGGATGCCCATATAATTGAACAACCGAGAACAATTCGGGAGACATAAAACGGAGATTTGCTATTGAATGAAAAAAACGACATCCTGAAACAAAGATAATATTCCTTCGATACTTAATTCCAAAAATAAATACAGCAAGCTGTTTTTATGTCTAAACTTGCACCAGCAAAAGTCAAAAGTTAAGTCAAGTTTCGCCTAATTTATAAAAAAATACACTTGATAGAATGAACTCATTGGTCCCTGAAACATCACTTAAACGCATCGTTATCATTGGCGGTGGATTTGGCGGAATTGAGTTGGCTAAACGTTTGTCAAAGAAATTATACCAGGTCGTATTGTTGGATAAAAACAATTACCATACTTTTCAACCTTTGCTTTACCAGGTTGCTACTGGCGGCTTAGAGCCCGATTCAATTGCCTACCCCATACGGAAAATATTTTCAGGTTATCAAAATTTCATATTCAGGATGGCTGAAGTTTATTCAGTGAGAAGTAAGGGTTGTCTTTTGGAAACCGATCTGGGAGAAATAAAATATGACTATTTAGTACTGGCCACCGGCAGCACTACAAATTTCTTCAGCAATATTGCATTTGAAAATAACAGCATGCCATTAAAAAGTGTTCCTGATGCACTCAACCTGAGAAGTCTTCTTTTGCAAAACTTTGAGAAGTTGCTTACCGAAAAAAATGTAGTTGAAAGGGAAAAGCATTTTCATATTGTAGTTGTTGGCGGCGGCCCAACAGGTGTTGAAATTGCCGGCGCCTTAGCTGAATTAAAAAAACATGTTTTGCCCATTGATTATCCTGAATTAAAAATTGAAGAATTGAATATTCACCTCGTAGAGTCTTCCGGCAAACTACTAGCAGCCATGTCGGATAATAGTTCAAAAACAGCACAACATTTTTTAAAAAAAATGGGGGTACAACTTCATTTGAATACAGCAGTAACTTCCTACATCAATGAAACCGCTATTTTAAATCCTGCCGGTGAAATAAAATGCAGCACATTCATCTGGACTGCCGGCGTAAAAGGCCAATTAATTAACGGCTTTAAGGATGACGCAGTAACTAAATCAAGTAGGTTAAAAGTGGATAGTTATAATCGAATCACCGGATACGACAGCATTTTCGCAATTGGTGATTTAGCGGCTATGAAAAATGCTGATAAAGAAGCCTATCCCATGCTGGCTCCAGTAGCTATTCAACAAGCGAAAAATCTTGCCCGAAACTTAAACCTGCAGGACAATCGTAAATGGAATGTATTTAACTATAAAGACCTGGGATCAATGGCCACAATTGGTCGGAACAAAGCTGTTGCTGACTTTCATCATTTGCAATTTCGAGGCATGTTTGCCTGGCTTATCTGGATGTTTGTACATCTCATGTCGATAGTAGGTTTTAGAAATCGTATTGTGGTGCTGGTAAACTGGATGTGGAATTATTTCAGTTATGACAGAGCAATCAGGTTAATTATCAGACCTTACAAGAAAAACACCAATGTGTAAAATATTATCTTAGGAGCTTGTTAATTATTTTCAATTAATGTCTTTCGTTTTTCCTTCAAAAAATCAAGATCGCTTTTCAGATGATTGAGCAGTTGATTGTCAGCAGCTTCACTTAAAGCATGTTGAAAATGATTTTCCCTTTCATCAATAATCTTATTCAACAATTCTAAACTTTCAATTTCATTCATAGATTTTATAAAGATAAGCAATTAACCAGTAATTCACAAAATGCGCCCTATGAGTAAAGGAGCCTTAATTAATTGAAAGATGAAATTTGTTGCTATTACACATTACTGTTATTAATGAAAAATGCAACAGAAAAAGTGCATTGAGGTCGGGAGCAGATTCGAACTACTGTAAAAGGTCTTGCGGACCTTCACCTACCACTCGGTCACCCGACCTTTTTGAATTTTACTACTTGATTGCAACGATTCCTTAAATTGGAAATAATATGATTTAAAGGGTTGCAAATATAAATAATATATTCCTAAAATAATAGCATTTCACCTGCTATCAATTTCTAAAGTTACCTGGTTAAACACCTCAGGCGAATAAAAAGCATCTATTAAAAAAAGGAAGAGTCTGATTAATAAAATATATTCAACTAAAAAAAGTTTATTGGATTATAAAGACCACCTTTACCATATATTGAAGTTACCTGGTAAAAAGTGGAACATCTTTGTCCCGATACAGGAATTTTTAGAAACAATATACCATCCCATGCTTCCTGCAAAAAAAACAATTTGCCTGAAATCTATTTTCAGTCTATTAACCTTAGTACTGTTTGCCTCACCAATTTTGAAAGGACAGGAGTATAAAGAAACAGTTCAGCCGCTTACCGCAAAATCAATGAAAGGTTATGTATATGATGTCTCCAAAGACCTTTCAGGGAACACTAATATCACCTATAAAATGAAACTTGATAAGAAAAGTGAAGCTGTTTCATTTGAAAAATACAGCTTTGATAAAGACATTAAATTCATCAGCACTACCGATGTTCAGGAAATTAAAGAGCAGAAAGCAGATGTTGAAAGAACCTATTTATACGCCTATGTGGGTGGCACAAGTTCATTCGATGTAACAAGCATGAAATTAAAACTAAACAAAGTGGTCCGATTAAATACCTGGAATCACGAAAAGCAAATATATGTAGCAAAAAAATACATTTCCAATGAAACCATCAAACCTAAAAATGATGCAGGAAAAGTTTATTATGGCTACTCTTCTTACAATTCAGAAGATGAAACAAAACCTGATGTTTTTATTCTGGCTAAAACAGAAAGCAAGGTAAAAACAGAGACAGATAAATTTTACGTCTTAATGCTGAACGACAAACTGGAATTAACAGAAATACCTTTGGAATTAAACGGTTCTTATTCCTTGGTTTTTTGTGCTCAGGTAAAAAACGAAAATGTAGTGATGATTTTTGCACCTAATAAAGGATAATCTGATGTCACAAAATATTATTATTTACAATTTGATATTACCGGAAAACTCATTGACAAGACAACCTTCACCAGCCCTGCTTCTGCATTGCTGATCACCGCAGCATCAGAAATGCAAGGCAACATTTACTTCTGCGGCACCTCAACAAAAACAAGCGACCCTTATGATGAAGTATTTCATGAGTATGCACCAATATATAATCCGGGAAATACACCGGGAGGAAATAATTTAGCGGATATAAAATGGAGAAAAGCATTGGATGAGAAAATGGAAAACTTTCATTTATTAAAATTCAGCGGCAGTCAACTCGCTTTTTCTTCAACAACACCAATAAGTGATTTCAAAACAAAATTCAAAACTGCACCTGATGATAAAGGTGCAAGTGCTTATAAGGGAAAGCAGTTTTTCATTGAAAAATTTTACATTACAACGGCAGAGGAATATCTTATTGCGGGGCAACTTAGCGAAAGGGTGAGTTTAGGAACCGGAAATTCAGTCGATGCTTATGAAGACATTGTTTGCTTTCATTTTGATAAAGGCGGTAAATTAAAAGCGCAATATGGAATCGGAAAAGTTAACAGCGATAAGAAAAGTGAAATATTCAGCATGACACAACAATTCTATCCTTCTACTGATGGCAAAAGTCTGTATTGGGAATTGATGGAAGTAAAAGGCACAAAAGGATATGAATCATTTATGGATGCATACTCCGGCAGCCCTTCCTTCTACCCGCTCTACTTCCCCCGAATTGTTAAAATTGATTTAGGTGCATCCTCCATGGGACCAGTTAAAATAATGGGTGAGGAAAAATATTTTTTAAGAAGAGATTTCACGAGCCAATTTGACAAGACTGAAAACAGCATTACTTATGTTGGCCATGATGAAGACTGGAAAAAGATATGGTTAGGGAAAGTAATGCTCAACTAACAACACACTTCAAATAAAGCTTCAGCGTCCCTTACAGGCGATGCAGAAGATACGTCGAGGATTTCTCCCTTTCCCACTTCAGCGTCTCCCCATTTCGGGGACGCTGAATTTTTATCTGAACTATTCCTGTCACTGATTTCTTAATTCATTTTTCTGAACCACAGATTTCTGACACGGCCTGAATTAACTTTAAACCCTAGTAGTACATTATCAGCATTTCTTGTAAATTCAATTTGTCCCAATCCAGAAGAGAAAACATCTTTTTTTTCCGGCAATAATTCAATATCACTTACCCTACTGTGTTTTGCAATTAACTTTCCTCCAACTACAACTAAGTTATACTCAGTCGACAATTCTTCACTGCTAAATCTTCCTGTAAAATCAGACAATACAACAGCAGTCAGGTCAAATGGTTTAACCCTTACAGCATTCATTTCCTGACCACCTTGATTTAAGGTTATGGAATTAACCTTACCTGCATCAGAAGGGGGAAAAGTGATAGTGGCATCTACTCCTTCTACTTTAAAATTAGTAGTTGTTACCGGATTAAGTGAAAGAATTGATTGGCCGGTCGCCTTTGTAAATAAGTTACCATTTTCATTGGTGATACTTACAATAAACCCTGGTTGTAATTCATAATCGCCAACATAAGAGTTTAACACTTCCGGGCTGATAGCTATTTTTACATTAACCGTAGTGGTCGTGTCTACTTTCTTCTGGGTTGCCAATTTTATCTCCTCATTAAGATAAATATCTACTATCCTATGAGCCATTTTTGCTGAATTGAATTCCGCAGCATTACTAAAAACAACTACAGAAAAATTATTGTCCGGGAAACGTGTTAAATAAGTACGGTATCCTGCATCACCACCGCCATGCTGAATTTCATTTAATCCTTTGTATTTCCCAACAAATTGCCCTAATGCACCACCAAATGTTTTTCCATTATTCAAAACAGCGGGCGTTTTCATTTTATTAAATATGGTGGTGTCACCTATTTCCATTTTTGAAAAATTGATGGCCCAAAGACTTAAATCTTCCACCGTTGTAAATAGACTTGTAGCGCCGACATTGGCATAATTCAGCACACTTTTTTTATAGCCGGTACTATCACTATAATAAGAATATGCCCTGTTCTTTACAATTTTTTCATGATCATCATAAAAAAGGGTGTGTGACATTTTCAAAGGTTTAAAAATATTTGCTTCGGTGAATTCAGCAAAAGTCTTTGCTGAAACTCTTGATACCACTTCTGCAAGTAAAGTAAAACCTGTATTACAATATGAAAATTCCTCTCCGGGATTAAAATTCAACTCCTTCTGCTTGCTAACAAGTTTTAGAATATGCTCTTTAGTAATTACATCATCCATCCGCCAGCCTGCCATCACCAACAAATCCCATTGGTCTCGCAGTCCGCTTGTATGTGATGCCAAATGTCTTAATGTAATGGTCTTTCCAAAATCAGGAACTTCAGGAATATACTTTCTTATATCATCATCCAACGATAATTTACCTTCCTTCTCTAATAGTAAAATAGAAAAAACTGTAAACTGCTTCGAAACGGAGGCAATATGAAATACCGTGGAAGGAGTAACTGGAATATCATACTCAAGATTAGCACTGCCATAACCCTTCTTGTAAATAATCACTCCATCTCTAACAACTGAAACGGCAGCTCCCGGTCCATCATTATTACTCCATGCAGCAAAAACCTCATCCACCATTTCATTTTGTGTAACCGCCTTAGGGTTTATTGAAATGATTCGTAAATCATAAGCTCCTTTAGGCTCTTTTTCATCTAACGTGGCAACTTCTATAGTATACAATCCTTTGCTGCCTGATGTCAACGTAATTACTTCAGGTCCGTATTTACCATTTGGGCTATCAAATTCTTCAATCTTTTTATTATTGATGTCATATGTTGTAATGGCTACATCAACTCCTTTCTGTTGCAACGTAAAAACCGCGAATTGTTCTTTATCAAGTTTTACTTTGTATTGATGCCTTTCGCCCGGAGCAATCTCAGCCGAAGCCGTTTTTCCTTTAACTAATTCTCCTTTTTGTGTTTGTGCTTCAAGTTGATTAATTTGAAAAACAAGTAAAATAAAGGCAGTTAAAACTAATTTTAAATATCTCATTTCATTTTATTTATATATATATTGTAGCAAAAGTTAATTTAGCATAAACAATTAACGTTATTATTCTTATTTCATCACCTTCGGTGGTGCATTATATCCCGGTCCCTTTACGAACTTTCCGGGTTTAGCGCCAGTATGTTCTCCGTCTTTCAGTACCTGAACACCATTAACGAAAACATGTGTCATCCCTGTAGCAAATTGATGTGGCTTATCATAAGTAGCTTTATCATTTATTTTTGCAGGATCAAAAACCAATACATCAGCATAGTTGCCAACTTTCAATTCACCTCTTTTTTTCAATTTCAAATTTGTTGCAGGAAGCTTCGATAATTTTCGAATCGCTTCTTCCAATGATAATACATTTTCATCTCTTGAATACTTTCCAATCACCCTTGCAAAGTTTCCATAAGCCCTCGGATGTGGATTGGATTTCAGGAAAACACCTTCAGGTGAATAAGAACCTTCATCTGATCCAAAACTTAACCATGGCAATGCTATTTGCTTCTTTACATTTTCCTCCTTCATCAGGAAATAAGCTACACCAATTCTTGTACTGTCCTGAACGATTAAATCCATTGCCGTTTCTTCGGGAGAAGTGCCACGTATTTTTGCAACATCAGCAAGTGTTTTACCCGTATATTTTTTTAATGAGTCCTGCTTAAAGGCAAGTAAGATTATTTTGTCCGGACTACCTGCTCCGTAGTATAAATTTTCCCAATCGGCAGCATCAGTATTCATTACCTTTTTCATTTGACTTCTAATTGCAGGGTCTTGCAATCGCTTCCAAAGTTTATCGAAACCACCATCCTGCAAAGATGGCGGAAAGGAAGCTGTTAATCCGGTAGCAGCAGCTGTGTAAGTGTACATATCAGCGGTAATATCAATTCCATCTGCTCTTGCTTTTTCCACGATCTTAATCACACTATCCATTTTATTCCAGTTGTTTTTACCTGCTGCCTTCAGGTGATAAATCTCTGCATGTATTTTTGCTTCTCTGGCAATCGTAATCAACTCTTCTACTCCTTCATTTAAACGATTGCCTTCACTGCGCATGTGAGATATATAGGAGCCTTGATACTTAGAAGCCTCTTTACACAACGCAATAAGTTCATGAGTATTGGCAAAAAAATCGGGTGGATATATGAGTGACGAACCAACACCCATGGCACCTTCTTCCATTGCCTGCTTTACCAATAATCTCATGCTGTCAAGCTCAACAGGTGTGGCAGCTCTGTCATCCTCTCCCACAACATACCTGCGAACTGTGCCTGCTCCAATAAAAGAAGCAACGTTGCATGAAACACCTTTCTTTTCCAGATAAGTCAAATATTCGCCAAGCGTTTTCCATTCAATGTTATATTTAATATCGGATTGCTCATTTATCATCTGTTCCCTCATTTTATCATTCAAGGGTCCCATGCTTGATCCTTCGCCCATTACCTCAAGTGTTACTCCCTGGCGAATATCGCCCTGCGAAAGTCCATCTTCAATCAAAGATTCTGTGGCCCAGCTAAGCATGTTGATGAAGCCGGGTGAAATGGCCGTTCCTTTGGCATCTATAATTTCTTTGGCCGTAGCATTACTCAAATCGCCGGTTGCAGCAATCGTGTCAGCATTAATAGCAATATCCCCTTTATAAGGTTGGCCACCGTTGCCGTCATAAATTAATCCGTTGCGAATCAGTAAATCATATTGCTTATTTTGATTACAACTGGATATGAATGCCATTAACAGAATAAAATAATATTTCATTTATTGTTTATTTTAATTAGAAGAAAGAATTTCAAAGTTTTTTTAGGAAGAGTCAATATAAATAATGTCAGTGATATGTTAGAATAGCGATGCTTACGCAATTTTACAAACTACAATTGTTGCATTTGCTGATACCGTTTCTGCCTTTGTTATGCATGGTTACTTATGGGCACCTTTATCCTTAAGGTATTTGGCAATATCTTTAAAATTGAGGTCTGTTGCTAGCTTTAAAGGAGTTGCTCCTGCCTCATCAATCAGGTTTAAGTTTGCCCCGCCATCTGTTAATATAATAATCATCGTGAAATTCCCATCGTGAATAGCCGAATGAAGAGGAGTATATCCATTATTCGGGTCAGGATAATTTAAATCCGCTCCTCTTGATACAAGCAGTTTTGCCACATCAATTGCATTAATTTGTACAGCCATGTTCATCAGTTTCGTTCCAAAGAAAGTCCCCTTAATATCAGCACCCGCATTGATAAGTGCAATGGCATCATCAAATTTTCTTAGAGAAATAAGTTCCCCCAAATTGCCCACTTGAATAACTGGCGTTGGAACAGCCTGAGTGGAATTAACAGCAACTCCTGCTTTAGGTACTTCAAATAACTTGTCATTAAGTTGAATATTAATTTCTACATTGCTCTTAGTAAAACTCCAGCTAAATTCCCCGCCAGGATAATATGTGTCAACAATTTTAGCGGGATAAGTTATACCGCCCACAGTTTTATAATCACTTAGCTCAACCGCTTTCTCTGGTTTATTGTCCGTGTATTCATAAATTGAGGTAATGTATTTAGTAGAACTGCTGGTTGAATATTGCCTTGTGCCTGTTTCTTCCGTTAGCCGGTTAGGTACTGTAACGAAAAACTGCGCATCGGTACCACCAGAAGCTATTCCTGTAAACTGCTTTTTGCAGGTAAGCACATTGGTGTAACATAAATAGTCGGGTAAAGTGTACATAAATAAATTATTGGTGAAAACGCCCCAGTTTCTGTTATCCACCTTATCCGAATTATTTTTTTTGCTCCATGAAGAATTCCCGCAAATAATTAGTATGCCCGACTCATTAAGAACAGGGTCTCCTCCATTAAGATCTGTTTTTTCAATCCTCCATAAATCAGGAGATTTAAAATATACAGTACAGGTATAATGGTTTGTTGAACTTATCAGGAAATATTTTTCAAAAAAATCGCCAACGAATTTATAGGAAGTCATTGGCGTTGTAGTAAGCCCCATTGCAGTATTGTGCCCGTTAATAATGTCATTTACTTCTTGTGAAAATGCAAAGTGAGTAAGAAAAACAAAAAGAAAAATAAGGTGCTTCATATATTTAAAATATTTCTGGTTTGGTTCTGATAAACGTGTAAATATAATGGATTATAATTCTAATAGATTTATAATCTAATATTTTACTAATTTCAATAAAGATACTAAAACAGATGATAATTTATATATATAACATCAGTAAGTTATGATTCGTTTTTGCACAGTCTGACGGTTTGCAGCTTGGCAAAGGTGACAATTTTACCACTAAAATGCATGCGAAGCACAAATCTCAAATTTACGAAAAACTGTCATAAGAAGCACTAAACCGCTACTTTTGCCAACCCGCTGTTAGCAGATGCCCTTCTGTTTGTGATTAGTGCTGTGGTACAGGTTTGCTGCCAGCCGTGCAATGGGAAAAATAAATTTGTAAAAATAATGTGGTGACTTTTACTTGGTGGCGAAAAAAGTACTCGTTTAAAATAATTGTTTGCAGCCTTGGCTTGCAGTGCCCTTAAGAGTGTATTTTTTTAGGGTGAGCTGACTTTGTATTCCATCATGTCAATGGTTTAAATGCCAAATTGAAAAGTTTAAAATTGTTGCGAATGACACCCATGATATATAAGGCACAAGTAGCCATGAAGCAGGTTTTGAGAAAGAGGAAAAACTAAAGATGGTGAGTATGATAGTTATTACCATTAAAACAATATCTACTAAAGCCAATGCAGGGGAATGAAAATGAAAGAAGAAAATGCTCCAACAAATATTTAGAAATAGCTGTGTGGTGAATAATAAATAGGCATTGCGTTTGTTTCGTTCGGTCGCTTTGTTTTTCCAAATAAGTGCTAAGGAAATACCCATTAATAAATAAAGTGTTGTCCATACAGGGCCAAAGAGGAATGCAGGTGGATTCCATGTTGGTTTATTGAGATTGTCAAACCACACATTGTTATTAGCACTTGCGAGTAATCCGCTAATAATTCCTACACTTTCGCAGAGAAGAATGGCGATGATGAATTTCCATGTTACTGATAATTTATTTC
>JANOXC010000108.1:0-2170 GCA_031418215.1 Bacteroidota bacterium | reverse complement strand
ACCATGTTGAAGTCATCACCCGTTCACAAAAAGAAGAAGACGCCACAAAGGCCGTTCAATGGAAATGTGATGGCAGTCCGGATTATAGTCTGGAAAATATAACTAAGGATGAAAAGGGAACACAAATTATTCTGCATATCAGTGAAGAGTCGTCGGAATTCCTGGAGACTGCAAGAATTGAATCACTGCTAAAAAAATATTGCCGTTTTCTTCCTGTTGAAATTACTTTCGATGGCAAGACAATTAATAATACTAAACCAACCTGGACCCGCAAGCCGGCAGACTTGACGCATGAGGATTACATGGCTTTTTACAAAGAGTTATATCCTTTCGCTGAAGATCCGTTATTTTATATTCACCTGAATGTAGATTACCCTTTTAACCTCACCGGCATTCTGTATTTCCCAAGATTAAAAAAACAAGCTGAAGTACAAAAAAATAAAATTCAACTTTACTCCCGACAGGTATTTGTTACGGAAACGGTAGAAGGTATCGTACCGGAGTTTCTTACATTGCTTCATGGCGTTATTGATTCACCGGATATTCCATTGAATGTATCGCGCAGTTACCTGCAAAGCGATAGCAATGTAAAAAAGATAAGCAGTCACATCATGAAAAAAGTGGCTGACAAGCTGGAAGAATTATACAAAGAGAATCGTGTTGATTTTGAAAGCAAGTGGGACGACATTGGTGTATTTATCAAATACGGAATGATGAGTGAAGATAAGTTTTATGAAAGAGCCAATAATTTTTGCCTGTTAAAAAACACAGAAAATAAATATTTTACTCCCTCTGAATACAAAGACCTGATACAATTAAATCAGGAAGACCGTCATAAAAAACTAATTTATATATATAGCACTGAAAAAGAAGAGCAGCATCCTTTCATTAATGCTGCCAGAAATAAAGGATATGATGTATTGCTCATGGAAGGGATCATGGATATGCATTTTCTGAATTTCATTGAGCAGAAATGGGAGAATACACATTTTGTAAGAGTTGATGCTGACATTATTGACAAACTGATTGAAAAAGAAGAAAAGCAAGAATCCAAATTAACGGATGCTGAAAAAGAATCACTTAAAACAATCGTTGAATCACAATTGCCGAAAGAAGGTTTCACTGTTCAATTTGAAAGTTTGAGTGAAAAAGATGCTCCGGTAATGATTACCAAGCCGGAATTCATGAGAAGGATGAAGGATCTTTCTGCATCTGGCGGCGGCTATAGTTTCATGGGGAACATGCCCGATCATTGTAATCTGGTTGTAAATGCAAATCACCCTGTTATAGTAAAGGTATTGGCCGAAAAAGACGCCGCCCTTCAAAGCAGCCTGATCAGGCAAACCATTGATTTAGCTTTATTATCTCAAAATATGCTTAGGGGAGAAGACCTTACCAAATTTATCCAGCGCAGTGTAGAAATGATTAAGTAGTTGGCTTTAAGTAACTAATAGCAGCTGTCCGCTAGTTCATAAATTGCTGATTATTGTTAATTCTTTTTACCCGGGATATTTACCATATCCTCCTTAAAATATATTACTTTTGTTTCACTAAAAAAAGGAAATCATGAACTTAGAATTAACAGCAAAGCTGATTACAATTATGCCTGCAGAATCAGGAACCGGAACAAAAGGGCCTTGGACGAAACAAAGTTTTATTGTAGAAACAGAAGAACAATATCCAAAGAAAATAAGCCTCATAGCATGGAATGACAATGCAAAGACTATATCGGCTATTAAACCTTTCTCAACCGTAAAATTTGCTATCAGTATAGAGTCCCGCGAATACAATGGTCGCTGGTATACTGATGTGCGCGCCTGGAAAGCAGAAGTCATAAGTGGTGGTGCATCCAATATGGATTCACAAGGCGGAAGCAATGCAATGAATCATGTTGCTGAAACTGCTGTTGATCCAATGCAAAATAATGTACAAGCTGAAGATGATTTGCCATTTTAATTAATGGTTTCATTTGTAGTCTTTTAAAAACCCTGTAATATGATTACAGGGTTTTTTTTATACAATTATAGTATTTGAAAAGACATTCTTAAATCCCTTCAAAAACTATTTTTATAGCTGCTTATATATATGATGAAAAAAATAATCGTACTCTTTATTACTTTGGTTTCATTAACTAATGCCTGGGCTGATGAAGGCATGTGGCTACCGCATT
>JANOXC010000107.1:0-11501 GCA_031418215.1 Bacteroidota bacterium | reverse complement strand
CTCAGCTGCAACTTTTACATTTAGTACTGCACGTTATAGAATCAGAGGATATGATGATGAGAATTTTGTGACGTTGATGAATGGTGTGCCCATGACAGATCTCGCTGCCGGCAGGACTTTATTTTCAAGTTGGGGAGGTTTAAATGATGTTGCCCGAAGCCGGGAGAGTTTGTATGGATTAGGGGCTGCCAATTATGGTTTTGGTGGGATTGGCGGAGTATTCAGCATCGACGGCAGGGCAGCCAAACAGCGTAAGCAGTTGCAAGTTTCCTATGCCAACTCTAATCGCGCTTATGAAAACAGGTTTATGGTGACTTATGGCTCAGGGATATTGCCGGGTGGCTGGTCCTTTTCAACATCCATTTCCAGAAGATGGGCCAATGAAGGATATATACCCGGATCATTTTATGACGGCTGGAGCTACTATGCAGCAGTAGAAAAATCATTTGGCAAACATTCACTCAGCCTTACACATTTTGGTAATCATACAATGAATTCACGCACTTCTCCAGCAACAAATGAATCGTTTGAGCTGGCAGGTGATCATTATTACAATCCAAACTGGGGTTATCAGGAGGGAAAAAAGAGAAGTGCAAACAATAATAATATTAATGTCCCTGTAACCATTTTATCACATGAATGGGAAATAAATAATCGTTCTTCATTGGAAACATCTTTTGCTTATCAGGCAGGAAAAGAAAAACGTTCAGGATTGAACTGGCTCGATGCGCCCAATCAACGTGCTGACTATTACCGCAACTTCCCCAATTTTCTAATTTACAGCATAACTGATATGGGTTCGCAGGCACAACTTACAGAGGAGTTGCGAAATCTTATTATCAACAATAAGAATTTGATTCAATTGGACTGGTCTGCTTTTTATGAAGGCAACCGTTCGCAAATCGACACCTTTGGAACAACCATTGGCTACAAAGCAAATACAATTGTTGAAGACAGGGTGGAGGATAATCATTCATATACTGCATCAACAATATATAATAATGTATGGAAAGATCGCTGGTCTTTTTCAGGCGGCGCTTCCTTTCAGCGTCAGTTTACAGAATATTATAAGCAGCTTAATGATTTACTGGGTGCTGATTTTTATGCTGATTTAAATCAATTTGCTGAACAGGATATTCGTTATGGTGTTGATGAACGTCAGAATGATTTGAATAACCCGAATAGAATTATTAAGACAGGCGATAAATTTGGTTATGATTATTCTGCTGATATCCGCAGATCGATAATTTGGGCGCAACAACAATATACCGGCGATCATTTTGATGCATTTATTTCAGGTCAGGTTACTGCTACGAATTTTAAAAGAATTGGTTATTACAAGAACGGTGTATTTCCTTTAAACTCCTATGGAGAATCAAAGAAATATGCATTCGACAATTTTTTCTTAAAGACGGGATTAACGTATAAAATCAACGGCCGTAATTATATATTTGGAAATTTCGCTACCGGCACACGTGCGCCGCATTTTGATCAGGTTTTTATTTCGCCTACCAATCGCGATCAGGCGCAGACAGATGTTAAAGATGTGAAAATAATGTCCTTTGAGGGAGGTTATGTATTTACTTCACCCCGCTTTAAAGCTAAGGCAGTTTTCTACAATACTGATTTCAAAGACCAGCAACGTGTAATCCGATATTACAATGACGCGCTGGCTAGTTTTGTAAGTTTGGCATTGAAGAATATCGATGAACGTCACCAGGGAGTGGAGTTCTCTTTGGATGCAAATATTGGAAAGGGATTGAGTCTGACCGGAGTGGCCTCCATTGGTAATAATTATTATACCTCCAGACAATTATCAGGTACTTATTTTGAAAACATCGATTCGTTGGGTCCACAGGATGAGTTGATTTATTCAGAAAATTACAAACCGGGAGGCGTACAGGCAGCTTATACAATTGGGGCAACATACCGTTCGAAAAAATTCTGGATGGCAGGGTTCAATGTAAATTATTTTGATGATATCTGGGTCGAGTTTTCACCTGTCAGAAGAACAGTACGTTCCGTTGAAGGGTTGGATGCAAACTCACAGCAATGGGCAGATATTTTACGTCAGGAAAAACTGAAAGGTCAACTGACAATTGATCTTTTTATCAATAAATCATGGAAATTGAATAGCAAGTACAGTAAGCTAAGCCGCAATACATTTATTGTTGTTAATCTTGGTATCAATAATATTTTAAATAATACCGACTTCCGCACAAGTGGCTCCGAGAATCTGCGTCTTGACAATCTTGATCAAAGTGCAGGAACTCCTACTGAGAAATTTGCCACACGTTACTTTTATGCATTCGGACTGAATTATTTTGCCAGTATTACACTACGCATGAATTAAAATAAAAACATCATTTGTATATATACACAGAAAAGGAAATGAAAATGAAAAATATTGTAAATGGAATAGTGCTATTATTCTTATTAACATTTGTAAGTAGTTGTGTTGACAAGGATTTTGACGAACCACCAATTGGAGGAACAGATCCTGCCGGTGTAGCTGCAAATACTACAATTGCACAATTGAAAACATATTATGCCGGTTCGGGAACAGTAACCAAAATACCTGATGGAGTTATCATTGCAGGTATTGTTGTCTCTTCTGACGAGACAGGTAATTTTTACAAGGAATTGGTGATTCAGGATGCAACAGGAGGTATATTAATCCGTGTTGACCGTTCATCAACTTATGTTCTAATGCCGGTAGGTCGCAGAATATTTGTGATATGTACAGGATTATATATAAGTGATTATGGCAGCATGATACAAATCGGGGTGAAAGGATCAGGTGGAGTTGATCGCATACCTGCACTTTTGATCGATCAGCATTTGCTTCGCGGGCAGTGGGGACAACCGGTACCATTAAGAACCATACAAGATATTAATAACATTGATTTAATAAACGATCAAAATACACTTATTCGAATTGACAGCGTTTATTTTGACCCTGCTGATGTTTGTGCCACATGGGCGGATGCGAGTACGTCAGCTACAAACCGGACCCTGAAAGATAAAGTCGGACTTCTCGGCAATGTTATACTGGTGCGTTCCAGTAGCTTTGCAACTTTTGCTGCTAATTTAATTCCGGGTGGTACAGGATCGATCGTTGGAATTTATCAGAACTACGGCACAACAAAGCAATTTAGAATTCGTGACCTTAAAGATGTAATTGGATTCCCTACGAGCACTTGCGGTCCACCAGCTGGTCCGACTATAACAATTGCCGGTCTTCGTGCTCTTTATACTGGAGTAACAGGCACTCCTATCCCTTCCGGTATGATTATTAAAGGGGTTGTTATTTCAGATAAAGACAATTCTAACATAACAGCTAAGAATGTGGTAATTCAGGATGCAACTGGTGGTATTGTAGTTCGTTTTACAAGTAATAATACTTTTAGTAAAGGCAATGAAGTGATAATTGATGTTTCCGGAAAAGTATTTACCGATTTTAATGGTTTATTGGAAGCAGATCAGGTTGGAAACAGCAGTGCGTTTTTACTTCAAAATAATGTTCCTGTAACACCTCGTGTTGCAACTTTAGCCGATATTAATGCGAATGCCAATACGTGGGAATCTACGCTTGTCAAAATTTTAGGCGTCACAATTTCAGGTGGTGGTACTTACTCAGGAACCACTACTTTAAATGATGGAACAGGCACATTGCCAATGTTTTCTTATTCAACATCTTCATTTGCTACTACTGCATATCCTGTAACACCCGTTACTGTTACAGGAATTGTTTCAGACTTTAACGGCGCACAATTAAATATGCGAAGTTCGGCCGACGTCCAACCGTAAATCTAATATTACAAAATAAAAAGAAGGCTTTGAGTATTCCTCAAAGCCTTCTTTATTTTTATAGCGTTTGCCGGAAAGAAAAATATCAATTCCGGACTTTTTTATGAATTAGTTGCTGGAAGCCTCAGGTGCCTGATCAGTTTCAGGATCGGCTTCTACTGCAACTGGTGCTACAACTTTTTGAAGGTTCAGTTCAAATGCCCGACCCATACTTATTTTCAAACTCTGGCTTTTTAACCATGCATTCAAATCGGGGTTCTCATTCATCGATTGAACAAGGTCTTTTGCTATTGCCGAGCCACTGATTTTATTCATGACCTTCCCATTAACCATTTCAATATTAAAGGAATAGCCTGATTTATTTTTAACTCCTGTAGTCTCAAACTCATGACGATAAAGCTGAAGTTTCTGATCGCCTGACTTTTTTAATAGCAACCTGATAACCGGCATGTACTTTTTCCACAGTTGCAGGTATTTTCCTTCATCATTCATAACGTGCTAATTTTAATTTCTTTAAATGCTCACTTCAAAAGTAATGAGCAAGTAACAGCTAATATCCTGTAAAGATAGGCGTTCCTTTTGAAAATTTACAATTTATGGCTATTTCTTTACGATAAGTTCCATACCACAAACGGTGCAATTGCCTGGTTTATCATAGGTTTTGCCTTCACATTTCATCGGACACTCGTAAACGACAGCTGTTTGAAGGCTGTCTGTTGTATTGGTTTTTGAAGTACTGCCTTCCTTCGATGGATTACAAGAAAGCAGTAAAAAGACAAGGGCGGATGAGGTTAAGAGTAGTTTTTTCATTTTAGACTTGGATTACCGTGTAAAGATATATTTTTTCGAATCGATTAATTACCAAAGGAATGAATGCCATTTTAAGTAATATGCTCATCGTTATCATTATTTTTGCTCAAAAGGATATTATATGTTGTGGAAAGGTAAAAGGGAAAGTGGTAATGTAGAAGATCGAAGAGGTATGTCAGGAAAAGGACTTGCTATTGGCGGCGGAGCCATTGGGTTAGTTATTTTATTAGTTAACCTTTTTCTCGGTGGAGGTAATTCCGAACAAATCCTGCAACAGATTAATGCCATCAATAGTGAAACACAGCAAGAACTTTCTCCTGAAGAACAGGCCGCAGATGATGAAAGGGCGCAATTTGTTAAAGTGGTACTGGCAGAAACAGAAGATGTTTGGCACAAGGTTTTATCAAAAGAAGGTATAAACTATTCAGAACCGATGCTCGTGCTTTATCGTAATTCAGTGGAATCAGCTTGTGGAAATGCAAGTTCTTCAGTTGGACCTTTTTATTGTCCGGGCGATCAGAAATTATATATCGATCTTGCTTTTTTTGAAGAATTGCAACAAAAGTTAAAGGTTGATGGCGATTTCCCAATGGCTTATGTTATTGCGCATGAAGTTGGACATCATATTCAATACCTGACAGGTGTTTCTGATAAAATAAATCGCCTGCGTCAACAATTAGATGAAAAAGAATTCAATCAGTATTCTGTTAAAATGGAATTGCAGGCTGATTTTTATGCCGGCATCTGGTCACATTACACCGCAAAAATGAAAGACAATCTGGAGCCCGGTGATATTGAAGAAGGGCTCAATGCCGCAAGTGCAGTAGGAGATGACAAATTACAACAGCAAGGCCAAGGTTATGTGGTACCTGATGCTTTTACGCACGGGACTTCTGCACAAAGAATGTTTTGGTTTAAGAAAGGTTATGAAACTGGCGACATTAGTCAGGGTGATACTTTTAAAGGGGAGTTGTGAGGGAGTTTAAAGTTTAGTGTTTTGGGTTTTACATTTTACATTTTACATTTTACATTTTGCATTTTGCATTTTGCATTTTGCATTTTTAAAAATCCCATAAAAGTACTCAAAAAATATTTTTATTTCGGTCATGCTCAAGACTAAGCGTCATCGCTTAATATAACTAAATACCAACTAAGAAAATTTCTTGCTATGCGATTTTAAACCGGCTGGAAGTCTGGCAATAAATTAACACGAGGCGGAGTCTCGTGCTTGCAAAAGAGGGAAAGCTAATTCCATTTTCAAATGATTAAATATTACTAATATTTTTTTATTTCTCCTGCTTCAGGTGTTGTCAACTTTCTCCTGCTTCAGGTGTTGTCACCTGAAGTTGCTACTTACACGATGCTAGATGTTTTCTAAATCACGCATTCTCCCACTTCAGGTCTTGTCACCTTGTTGGCAAGCATTTGCTTCTGGTGATTCCTTTGAGAAACCCTTAACTATATGGAAGTGTCAGGTGACAACACCTGACACACGTTAAATTTTCAAATTTTCAAATTTTCTATTATCATCCATAGGATTTGGCGTAGGATGAAAATTACTTTTTCCGGTGTTTGTTTCCCGGTTTTCTTCTTGCTATTGATGTCTTGTTTTTCAACGGTTCGTAAAGCGGAACAGGTCCCAACTGTTCCGGTACAACAGCTTTGGTCACAGAATTTCCCAGTAATTGCTCTATCCGTGCAAACTTTCCCTGCTCTTTCTGATTCACAAACGTAATGGCTTCTCCTTTGGATTTTGCTCTTGCTGTTCGACCGATACGATGAATATAATCTTCGCCGTCATTGGGCACATCATAATTGATTACAAGATCAATATCCTGAATGTCGATTCCGCGTGAAAGCACATCCGTAGCAACTAAGATATTTGTGCGCCGGTTAATAAAACCCGACAGTACTTTTTCTCTTGTTGCTTGGTCGAGGTCTGAATGTATTTCTTCAATAGAAAACTTTGCTCGTTTTAACTCCCTTGCAAGGTCTTTCACACTTATTTTAGTGGAGCAGAATATCAAAACCAGAGGGAATTTTTTTTCCTTCAATATATAATTAACCAGCGGAATTTTTTGAGCATCATAAACAATAAATGCTTCTTGTGTTACATTCTCGGCGGGCTTTGAAACGGAAATATTAATTTCTTCAGGGTGATGTAATATTTTTCTGGCAAGTTCCCGCATCTTATGCGGCATGGTTGCAGAGAAAAGAAGGTTTTGCCTTTTCTTTGGAAGAAATGAAATGATTCGCATGATGTCTTCATTGAATCCCATGTCAAGCATGCGGTCGGCTTCATCCAAAATCAAGTATTTCAATTCTTTTACTTTAACATAACCCATGTTAAGATGAGAAAGCATTTTGCCGGGTGTACAGATTACAATATCTGCACCATGAGACAATGCTTTTTTCTCCGTTTCAAAATTAGTACCGTCACCACCTCCATAAATAGCAATAGAACTTACAGAAGTAAAATAGGAAAGCCCATCTAATTGCTGAGCAATCTGCAAAGCCAACTCTCTTGTTGGAACAATAATCAATGCATGTATATGCTCATCCTCATGTGCTTCTAATATTTTATGAATGATGGGTAAAAGAAAAGCTGCGGTTTTGCCGGTACCTGTTTGTGCAGAAGCAATCAAATCTTTCCCGGCTAAAATAATGGGAATAACTTGTTCTTGTACTGGTGTTGCAGCTTTAAAACCTATTGCATCAATGCCTTCCTGTAATTTTGGATTAAGACCGAAATCTGTAAAATTCAAATTGTTTTTCCTTTACTTTAATGAATGTAAATTTTTTTACGATAACCTCAATATTCACACATCAAGCGCTATCCGCTATGCACCATTCTTGCTTCACGCATTGCTTCTTCTATCTCCTCCACTTCAATTGGAATGGCAGACATCAAGTCAATTGGAGATTTCGTTGTTACCAAGATGTCGTTTTCAATACGAATACCGAGATTTTCTTCAGGTATATATATTCCTGGCTCACAGGTAAATATCATTCCTGCTTTCATAGGCTCATACTTATTGCCGACATCATGCACGTCAAGGCCCAGGAAGTGACTCGTGCCATGCATGAAATACTTTTTATACAATGGCTGCTCAGGATTTTGTTTTTTTACATCCTCTTTATTCAATAATCCCAATCCAATCAGTTCTTGTTCCATGATATTGCCCACTTCCACATGGTATTTTTCAATTGTATTTCCAGGGACCAGCATTTTTGTTGCCTGCCGCATCACACGCAGTACGGCGTTGTAAACATCACGTTGACGGTCTGTAAATTCACCACTCACCGGAATGCAACGCGTTAGATCGGCAGCGTAATTTGCATATTCTGCACCAAAATCCATTAGTATAACATCGCCGGTTTTGCATTCTTTATTGTTATCAATGTAATGTAATACACATGCATTGGCACCTGATGCAATGATAGGAGTGTATGCATGGCCTGTTGCGCGCTTACGGATAAACTCATGCGTGACTTCTGCTTCAATCTCATATTCCATTACACCCGGTTTAACAAAACGCATCACTTTGCGAAAGGCTTTTTCAGTGATGTCAATGGCCTTTTGCAATTGCTTAATCTCGAGGTCTGTTTTAATGGAACGCAGTTGTGACATGATCGGTCCTGTTCGCTCATAAGTATGAGCAGGATAGCGGTTTTTCAAGTCATTGCAAAAACGTAATTCACGGTAAGGAACTTCAGAACTAAAACGATCGTTTTCATTCAGGTTGATATATATATGCGAAGAATGATGCATTAATACAGGGAGAATATTCTGAAATTCTTCCAGCCAGTAAACACTTTGAATTCCGGAAGCCTGGCGGGCTTCTTCTTTGGTGTATTTATGTCCTTCCCAAACCGCTATTTTCTCATTGGTCTGGCGGAGGAATAATATTTCTTTATACTGAGGAAGTGGTGCATCCGGAAAAACAACAAGTATGGTTTGCTCCTGGTCGATGCCGGAGAGGTAAAACAGGTCGGAATTCTGACGGAATGGGAAATTGCAATCACCATTGCGGGGCATTTCATCATTGGCATTAAAGAAAGCCAAGGCACCGGGTTTTAAAGATGCTTTAAAACGGTTGCGGTTTTCAATAAACAAGCGCTTTTCTATTGGAGTGTATTTCATACAGCAGGTTCTTTCTAAGTTTGAGGTAAAAATAGTGATTTTCCAACATCTAAATAATGTGATTTTGTTGGTCATTGGAGTTTGAATAGCCGCTCATCTGTATTAAATTTGCAGCACTTTAGCCCTTTTTAGATTAGAAACAGGGCGAACCGGAACTTAATATTTCAGAAAACAGCTATGGCAACGGCATCATATTCATTATTCCAATCTTCGATCGGACGCAAATTCATCATGGGACTAACAGGTCTTTTCCTGATCACTTTCCTTGTAGTGCATGTAAGCGTTAATGCATGTATTTTTTTTAATGATGGTGGCGAAACATTTAATACTGTTGCAGAGTTTTTTGCAAAAAATATTATTATACGCACCATGGAAATCGTTTTATTCCTTGGTTTGATATTGCACATTGTACAATCCTATCTGTTAACCCGTCAAAATCAAAAAGCACGCCCAATACAGTATGTTGCTTTTAATGGCAATGCCAACAGCAAATGGTATTCACGTTCAATGGGATTGTTGGGTACCATTCTGTTAATGTTTCTAATCATTCATCTCCGTCATTTTTGGGTGATCAGTCGCTTTACTGATGAAATAACAAGTGGAGAAGAAACATTGTTTGGTGAGATGAAAGAGGTGTTCAGTCAATTATGGGTTGTCATTCTCTATAGCGCTGCGATGGTTTCTTTGTCTTATCATCTGATGCATGGTTTCCAGTCTGCATTTCAAACAATGGGATGGAATCATCCTAAATATATGCCGTTAATTAAAAAAGTTGGTTTCTGGTATTCTGTTATTATTCCAATCATATTTGCTTGTATGCCGATTGCTATTTATATGAAGTGGATAGCTTAATTGAGCGCCAAGTATCAAGATGTTAGTATCAAGACAATAAAATAATTAATAATGTGGTCAGTTGTAGAAAAAATCAATTCAAAAAAATCTAACACTAACCTATATAATCATGCATAATTTTAAAGAACTCAAAATCTGGCAGAAATCAGTTGATTTTGCTGTTGATGTTTACAAGCTTACACAAAAGCTTCCGGCAGAAGAAAAATTTTCCCTTGTAAGTCAAATGCGAAGATCGGCAGTTTCTATTCCTTCAAATATTGCTGAAGGGGCAGGAAAAAGAACAAATCGGGATTTTAATAGTTATCTTGTTAATTCTTTAGGTTCTTGTTTCGAATTGGAAACGCAACTTATTATTTCAAATAAATTAGAATTTATAAAAGAAGAAGATTTTGTTTCTTCTTGTACGTCATTAGAGGAAATTCAAAAAATGACTGTTGGACTTCAAAAATCATTAACAATTTAGTCTTGATACTTGATACTTATGTCTAAATTACAAAGTAACATTCCCGAAGGTAAACTCGAAGAGAAATGGGTGAAATACAAATCATCTGTGCCGCTCGTTAATCCTGCCAATAAAAGAAATATCGAAATCATCGTTGTAGGCTCGGGGCTTGCCGGTGCTTCTTCTGCAGCATCGCTTGCCGAGATGGGCTATAAAGTGAAGTGTTTCTGTTTTCAGGATTCACCTCGCAGGGCGCATTCTATTGCAGCACAAGGTGGTATCAATGCAGCCAAAAATTATCAGAATGATGGTGACAGTGTTTACCGATTGTTCTATGATACCATTAAAGGCGGCGATTACCGTGCACGCGAATCCAATGTTTATCGATTGGCCGAAGTTAGTACCAATATCATCGATCAATGTGTAGCACAAGGTGTTCCGTTGGCTCGTGAATATGGCGGGTTGTTGAGTAACCGTTCATTTGGTGGTACACAGGTACAACGCACATTTTATGCAGCCGGACAAACGGGACAGCAATTATTGCTGGGTGCTTATAGTGCTTTAGAACGTCAGGTAGGAACAGGTTCTATTAAAATGTACAGCAGACATGAAATGCTGGAAGTCGTAATGATTGATGGTAAAGCACGAGGCATCATTGCAAGAGATTTAATCAGTGGAAAGTTGGAGAGGCATTTTGGTCATGCTGTTTTGTTATGTACCGGCGGATATGGAAATGTGTTTTACTTATCTACTTATGGTATGGGCAGCAATGTAACTGCCGCTTGGAAAGCACATAAAAAGGGCGCATTTTTTGGTAATCCTTGTTTCACGCAAATTCATCCAACCTGCATTCCTGTTTCAGGAGATCACCAGTCGAAGTTAACGTTGATGAGTGAGTCGTTACGTAATGATGGCCGTATATGGGTGCCCAAACAAAAAGATGATCAACGTAAACCTATTGACATACCGGAAGAAGAAAGAGATTATTATTTGGAAAGACGTTATCCTGCATTTGGTAATTTAGTTCCACGCGATGTGGCGTCGCGCGCTGCCAAAGAACGTTGCGATGCAGGTTATGGTGTCGGAACTTCGAAGATGGCCGTGTTTCTTGATTTTACTTTTAACATGAAACGATATGGTGCTGTAGAAGCGAATAAACGTGGTATGCACAATGCCAGTGAAGAGGAAATCATGCAAATGGGGAAAGAGGTGATTAAGGAAAAATACGGGAACCTTTTCCAGATGTATCAGCAGATTACAAATGAGAATCCCTATGAAACCCCCATGCGGATTTATCCCGCAGTTCATTATACCATGGGCGGATTATGGGTTGATTATAACCTTATGACTACTATCCCCGGTTTATATTCATTAGGTGAATCGAATTTTTCTGATCATGGAGCAAACCGTCTTGGAGCATCTGCGTTAATGCAGGGATTGGCT
>JANOXC010000106.1:0-5716 GCA_031418215.1 Bacteroidota bacterium | reverse complement strand
GCCATTCATATGGTTTCAATTCAAATGGCGGGCAAGCAGTAAGAACCCATAAAACAGGTTTGTTATGCTGATCATAAAATGTGGTGTAATTGGAAGAGTTGTTCAAGCCAAGGGAATCAATCGCGAACTGTCTGACTTTTTGAATGAGCAATAATTTTGCAATGTTTTCCTCGCTGACGGATTGTACATTGATGATTTCATTTACCGGTCGGGCATTCATGATGATATGCATTTGTCCCTTCAATTGCCGGATTCCATAAATTACTAAATTGTAATTTAAAGCGATATAGGTTAGGATGAAAAGTAATATAAGTAACAAAAATATTTTTACTATTCGCATGGTCATCGACTTCGATATACAAATGGCATATTCCGTTTCATTTTTCTTTGCAGTTCTTTGATCCGTTCATAAGACTGCTCGGCTTTTCTGAACAAGGAATCATTCCCCAATGATTTGAAATAATTTTTATTGAAATCTAAAGCAGCCTCCAGGTCCACCATTTTATCTGTCGCTGAAGGCTCCTTCATCAATAGGGGCGATTGAAGCCATGCATAATCTAAATCCAGAAATGCTTCTCCCTTGTTAGTAGTAGTTGTAGAAACCAAACTTCCTGAAACGATGGCATTGTTTTTCATCAAATTATTTTGAAGTAAGAAAATATATGTTTTAGGGTCGCACATAAATGAAGTATGCGATTCAATCGATCGTTGTTGTATTTTTATAATTACTGTAAGAAAGGAGTTCATTAACTGTGTATTATCAAGTGTGCATCCTGTATTGTATATTTCTTGCGGATGAGCCTGACCTAAAAGTTCAACAAATCGATCATACTCAGGTTTAATGTCCTTATATAAAGCAGGGTAATCCTGTTCCAGCATTTTGTAATTGGTAAACTTTAAATCATAATTAAGAACAATAAGGTCAGGCCTGAAATTTTCAGCGATGCGGTGGTAGTAATATTGAATTACAGTTGTCCAGTCTGCAATTAAGATGGTGCTATTAAGAGGTGCGCAACGGTCAATCTCCCGCATCAGCGTTTCATTGACATTAAATTTTCTTTTGTCGGTTTTCGGGAAATTGATAAATAGCTGTGCTAATAAAAGGAAAGGGAGAATATATATTATCTTTTTATTGAATGTAATTAAAGTAACGATTCCAATTGGAATGAAAATACAGAGCACAAAAAATGCCGGAAGCATATAGGCATCAGTATCTGCTGTTTGGTCGATACGCAGCTGGTAAAGCAGCATAAGCAAATAATATCCGGCTGCAATATATATTATTGTGTAGCATTTCTTCTTAATGCAAGTTGCAATGCCCATAACCAACAATGGAAGGAAGAACAAAAATTGTTCGAAAGTGATATTCATAAAAAATGGAAAGCGAAGGCCTGCCAATCCTTTTACTTCAGCCCATGTATTTTCAATCCATGCACCGCCGGAAAGGTGATAAAACAATCTTGAAAGGGTATCAGGATTTCCAAATTTAAAAGGAAGATCAGAACCGGCGCGTACGAACATCCAGCCATAAAAAATTGTTGTAATGAAAGAAGTGATAGCCGCTAATAACAAAAAATTTCGCGATTTAACTATTGTTATTATTGTTGTTACTTTGGCTTCACTTTTTTTTATTTTTTGTTGCGCATTCTTTGTTGCCGACAATGGTTGCGTTTTCAGTTGGCTAAACAGATCATCATAAAAGAACAACAATACAAAAGGAAGAAAGAAGATCATTGTTAAATGGTGATTGGCTAATCCCAATGAAATACCTAATGCTGCAATGTATAATGAACGTGTTGTTTTTTGAATGTTATAGTTTGTCAAGCCACAAAGCATAATAGCAAATGAGAGAACCTGGAAAGCATAAACTTCCACATTGCCAGACCAATGCCAGGCTGTAACTCCTGTAACAAAAGAAAGCGCAGCTATTAAGCATATTGTATAACGACGGAAATCAGACAGCGACGGATAACTAAATTTCAACAGGGTGCAAAAAGTAAGATGAAGCAGTAAGCTGGCACTTGCTGTACAAAAGACCGAAAACCAAATCATTCCTTTGATATGCTGTATTCCAAAACCCTCCATCAACCTGGACCACACCTTCCCGGTTAGAACATAAGCTGGAAAACCAGGAGGATGCGCAATGCCGGCAATTTTAGTAACCAAAGCAAATTCTGCAGCATCTGCAAAACCCAGGAAATATCCAACATTGCTTAAAACGATCAATGTAGGTATTGCAAAAGACAACAATACCGATAGGGAAAATAATATGGTTTTTCTTCTCATAATCATTGATGGGATAAAATTAATTAATGCTTTTGTATAGCATTCTGCCAGTGATAACTCTTATTAACAAATTCCTTTCGGTTATATTTGTCGTCTCAATTTTTATCAATATGTTGCAAATTGCAGTTATCAGAGAACAAAAAGAAGAGCTAATAAGGCGTCTCAGGATTAAAAATTTTGAAGCCACCCCATTGTTCGACAAATTATTAGCAATCGATACCGAACGCCGTAGAAACCAACAGGAGTTAGAATCATTGCTGGCCGAGCAAAATGCACTTGCAAAGCAAATTGGTGATTTATATAAGTCAGGAAAAAAGGCTGAAGCGGATGAGTTGAAGAATGGGAATTCGGCGTTGAAGGAGTTATCCAAAAAGCTTGAGGAACAGCTCACAGAACTATCGAAGCAGCTTACCGACATCTTAGTCCGCATACCCAATGCTCCGTCTGAAAAGGTTCCGGCAGGAAAAACCCCTGAAGACAATGAAGTGGTTTACCAGACTACCCAGCCTCTTCCTTTATTGGCCGCAGATGCATTACCCCATTGGGAACTGGCACAGAAATATGATACTATTGATTTTGAATTGGGCAATAAAATTGCAGGTGCAGGGTTTCCGGTATATAAAGGCAAAGGTGCCAAACTGCAACGGGCATTGATTAATTTCTTTCTGGATAAAGCCACCGAGGCAGGTTATTTCGAGGTGCAGCCTCCTATACTTATCAATGAAGCATCGGGGTTTGGAACCGGGCAGTTACCTGACAAGGAAGGGCAGATGTACCATGTTGGAATCGATAATTTATTCTTGATTCCTACTGCGGAAGTACCTGTAACAAACATTTTCAGGGATGTGATCGTAAAAGCAGAGGATTTTCCTGTAAAATACAC
Organism: Bacteroidota bacterium; assembly: GCA_031418215.1. Taxonomy (GTDB): domain Bacteria; phylum Bacteroidota; class Bacteroidia; order AKYH767-A; family OLB10; genus JANOXC01. The sequence goes on along the minus strand of JANOXC010000106.1, from coordinate 2,547 downwards.
TGCTTATACTCCTTGTTTCAGAAGAGAGGCCGGTTCTTACGGTGCACATGTGCGTGGATTAAACAGGTTGCATCAATTTGATAAAGTGGAGATTGTGCAGTTACAGCACCCTGACAAAAGCTATGCAACACTGGAAGAGATGAAGGAATATGTGGCCGGATTATTAACTCAATTAGAGCTGCCTTACCGCATCCTGAAATTATGCGGGGGCGACATGAGTTTCGGGTCGGCCTTAACCTATGATATGGAAGTTTATTCTGCAGCACAAAAAATGTGGTTGGAGGTAAGTTCCGTTTCAAATTTCGAAACATTTCAGGCGAACAGGCTGAAGTTGCGTTTTAAGGAAGGGAATGGCAAACCACAACTTGCTCATACACTAAATGGCAGTGCATTAGCGTTACCACGTATCGTAGCTGCATTGATGGAAAACAACCAGACTCCTGAGGGAATTCTTATTCCAAGTGCCTTGGTTCCATACACAGGATTTAAAATAATGAATTAGTCAGTCGAATATATATAAGTGACCAGGTGAAAAAAAATGTTATTTTATTATTGTTTGTTATCGCTGCATTGCCAATGATGGCGCAGAAGGGACAAACAGATGTGGAGCTGGCTAATCAGTATTTCGGATCCGGTGATTTTGCCAAAGCAGCTGTTTACTTTGATAAATATTATGCTCAGGATCCGTTCACAGCTTATCCGCCTTATTTGAAATGTTTATTGGCAATCAAGGACTATGATAAATCGGAAAAACTGATCAAGCGTCAAATAAAGAAATTTCCAAATGATCTTACTGTTAAGGTCGACCTTGCATCACTTTATGACATCACTAATCAACCCGATAAGTCGAAAAAAATAACAAATGATTTAATTAAAAACTTGCCGGCTGATGTCAATCAGGTGAACATGTTGGCAAATGCTTATTCACAAAAGCTAGATTTTGATATGGCTTTGCAAGTACTTCTTCAAGGACGAAAAATATTAAAAGGGGTTTATCCTTTTGGTTTTGAACTCGCAGATGTTTATGCACAGCAGGGAAAATCAACAGAGATGATTAATGAATATCTTGACATGATTTTGTTTAGTGGTGGATATCTTGGAAATGTGCAAACTATTTTACAAAATAAGTTGAGCAACGATCTTTCAGGTAATCTTTCTGAATTGCTGCGCACTTCTTTGCTAAGGAGGATTCAGAAAAATCCTGATGAAATTGAATACAGTGAGTTGTTGTATTGGTTGTTTATTCAAGAGAAGGATTTTGAATCAGCATTTATACAGGCGCGTGGGATTGATAAACGTTTGAATGAGACTGGTGAAAGAGTATTGTCATTGGGGAAGTTATGCCAGAATAATGAAGATTATTCAGCAGCTGAGAAATGCTATCAATATGTAGTAGAAAAAGGACCCACTTCTCCATTATATATAACTGCAAAAATGGAGTTGATTAATTCTATTAATGCCAAAATAACTTCAGGAGGCAATTATACACAGGCTGATTTAACAAAGCTCGAACAGGATTATGAAAAGACCTTAAATGAAATAGGAAGGACTAGCGCTACTTCACCGCTAATCAGGGGATATGCGCATTTAAAAGCATTTTACCTGCATAAATCGGATGATGCTATTGATTTGTTACTGGAGGCCATCGACATTCCACAAATTGATCCTTCCTTTAAAGCAGAATGTAAGTTGGAGTTGGGCGACATCTATGTTTTTACAGGTGAAGTATGGGAAGCAGCATTATTATACGGTCAGGTTGATAAGGATTTTAAAAATGATGCTTTAGGCCGTGATGCTAAGTTCAGAAATGCGAGACTTTCTTATTATATAGGTGAGTTTGACTGGGCCCGTGAGCAATTGAATGTGTTAAAAGCAGCTACATCACAGCTGACTTCCAATGATGCCATTTCACTTTCATTACTGATTATGGACAATACAAATCTTGACACCAATACTACTACTTTACTTATTTTTTCGAGAGCAGAATTACTCTCTTATCAGAACAAAGATTCCTTTGCATTGTTGACCATTGATACATTGTTACATGATTTTCCCAATCATATGCTTACAGATGAAGCATGGTATAAAAAAGGGTTGATATATAAAAAGACAGGCCAATACGAAAAAGCCTTGCCTTTTTTTGCAGATATCGTTGAAAAATATGGTGAAGATATTTTAGCTGATGATGCCCTTTATAATGAAGCCGACATTTATGAAAATAATCTCCATAACAAGGAAAAGGCAAAGGAGTTGTATGAAACACTACTTACAAAATACCCTGGTAGCCTTTATGTAGTGGAGGCGCGTAAACGGTTCCGATCCTTGAGGGGCGATAAACTCAATTGATTAGGATATATTTCTGAAAAATTTATAATTAGTACTTAGTAATTCAGTAAGCTTAAAAAATCATTTATTTTTATGATTATATATAATGTAACTGTCAACATTGATAATAGTGTTGCTGCAGAGTGGCTGAAATGGATGCAGGAAGTTCATGTTCCGGATGTAATGCGCACCGGGATGTTTTTGGAGAACCGTATTTTCCGG
>JANOXC010000105.1:0-3739 GCA_031418215.1 Bacteroidota bacterium | reverse complement strand
TCTAATCGAAAAAACCACCTACATTTGCCGACCTGAAAAAAAGAGTTATTAGGGTTAATAAGTTATTAGGTTATTAACGCCTACTTAAACCTTAATGACACAATAACTAAATAACTCAATAACTTAAAATATTAGCTTGGTTCGGTAGTTCAGCTGGTTAGAATACATGCCTGTCACGCATGGGGTCGCGGGTTCGAGTCCCGTCCGGACCGCAAGCTATTAGCCCTGAAGTGTAATGCTTCAGGGTTTTTTTATGTTATAAATTCTGAAATTCACATCATGTTTAAAGTATATATTTTATACAACGACAGTTTTGATTCCTTTTATTTCGGGCATACCAGTGACAATAAGTAGAGAATAATTCAACACAATGAAGGCCTTACAAAGTCAACAAAATCGAAACGGCCATGGAGCGTTTTATATACTGAGGAATTTATTGACCGATCCTTTGCAATTAGAAGAGAAAGATTTTTGAAAAAACAGAAAAGCAAATCATTTTACAAAAAATTATACGAGAAAGAATAAAAGTCCCGGCTCCCGAGGCTTCAGAACAAGCTATTAGCCCCTCGGAGATGAGGGTTTTTTTTATGCGGTTTTTTGAAAAATATTTTTTAATGAAAGTGCTATACTAATGGTGTAATAGCGAATCAACTTCTTAAATCTGGATAAAATAATTCTAAAAGGAAAAACTACTCCGAAACAATAAACTTTTCACGAAACACTTCATCACCATTGGTACAAGTAACAAAGAATAACCCATTTTGATTTCGGTATTGGCTATCAATACTAATGTCCATGCCTATGGATGTTGGTAGCGCTACAAATGGAATTGATTTTCCTTCAATGTTATTTATAATAATTTCATAAGCTTTAAGGTCTTCTCCTATATAACTTAAATGGATATTGCTTCCATCAGATACAGTTGGGAATAACTGGAATGAATTGGTTTTGTTAAACTGCACTTTAACAGGTCCAAAATATTCTTCAGCACCATTCAAATCCACTTGTTTAAGACGGTAATAGGATATGCCGGCCAATGGAGAAAAGTCCATTGCCTGGTAAGGAATATATATATTGCTGTTTCCTGCACCTCTTTTGCTTGATAGTTTACTATATATTAAATTTTCTCCTGCACGTTCCACATCAAAATAATCATTATTGTTTTCAGAAAATGTTGCCCAGCTGATTTTTACTGTTTTATCGATTGGCTCAGCTTTTAAATCTGTTAACTTAACAGGTAAAGGATTAAAACCACCCGTAGCATTTGCCAGTGCAAAGGAAGAATTAAATGGAGAAAACGAAGCTGAAGTAATATTTCCTGTAGTGTTGGCAGATCCTGTGCCTCCGATATTTACCCAGTTGCCTGCGCCATCATTATTTACTAAACGCAAATTGGTAAAGTCTGATACTCCATCATCAGCACCATAATAAATCTGGACAGTTGCATTGGTAAAATTGGCAACGGCTTGCCTGGCTATACTGGTATATCGTGTTGGTGAAACTTTTTCTATGCCTCCAGGTAATGCATTTCCCAACGCGGCAGCAGAAGAATTATTTACTTCAGCCTGGTAAGTTACTGACGTAGCATTGGAATGATTAACAGATATTACAAGTGGTCTGTATGCAGACGCTTTTCCAATTGGAAATGTTCTGGATCCGGATGCAGCAGCTACTGTTTGAATCATAGGCCCGTCAACATAGGAGGTAGACGAACCTATATTTGCATTGGCTGATGATTGCAATGTTAGAATATTTGATGTAGTGGTTAATATTTTGCCGGTTGACATAGTCAATAATGTGCTGACATTCGTTCCTTTATTTAAGGTAATATTATTGGAGTTTGAAATAACCAATGTGCTAAACGTTGTTGAATTGCCACCACCGATAGATTGTGCACTTGTACCATTTAATGTAAATGTACTGGTGTTGCCATTGAACGTACCATCATTTGTCCAATTTCCTTTTACCCCATGTGAAAAAGTGCTGGCACTAAAAGTTGTTCCATTACCAATTGAGAAGTTTCCATCTACGGTTAATACTTGCGCTGCAGTAGCAGAGGCAGTTCCTGTCATGCTGAAATTACCTGCTACTGCAATGGCTGATCCGGGCATGGTCTTCACTCCACTCGTGCTTAATATTAAATGTCCGTATGTTTCAGCACTCACTGTTTGTGCAGTGCCGGTATAATTAACAGTACTTGTTGCACCAAAAGTTTTTGTTCCAAATCCGGTAACCATTCCTGTTGTTCCTGATAAATTGAAAGCTGCTCCATTAGACACAGCAAATGTTTTTGCCGCTGCTCCTGCAACACCAAACCCACCATTGTTAAATATACCACTTTGAATTCTTACATCTCCTGTTACCAATGCTGAAGTAATGGCCGCAGCAATTGTTACACCGGAAGCATGTGAATTATTTGAATTGATATTGTTGAATCTGATCAAACTCGTAAAACTAATGGACTGTGCAGAAGTTCCATTGAAATTTACAGTACTTGTTGTTCCCGGTGTAAGTGTGCCAAGTGTGGTCACAGTAATATTTCCACTAAGGTTCATTGTTCCTGCTCCGCCCGACATATCAATAACGCTATTAGCTGCAGCAAATGCATTGGTCATGGTAATATTACCTGTGATATTCAAGGTGCCCGTTGTGGTAACAATTCTTGCAATTCTTCCTGCATTATTGGCTGTCACATTAAAAGTTACATCTCCATTAATGGTTGCAGTTCCGCTATTCACATTTAAGGCATGAACAACACCATTACCTGAAGCCTGGTTAATAGTAACATTACCATTCACAGTTAGAGTTTTTCCTGAGGATATTGTCACTGAATTTGCTACATTATTGTTTGCAAACGTGAGGCTCGTACAGGTAACACTATTATCAAGTGTAAGTGTTCCGGTTGTTATTATTACAGCAGGAAATGTACTGGTATAGGTTCCACTAATTGATTTTGAAGCTCCGGTAAATATAATTGAGTTACCACCTGAAATGGAGGTGCCATTATTTACGATGTTTCCGGAAATAGTGATATCGCTACTGTTGAAATTAATACTACCACCATTCAGTGTTAAATCAATTGCGCTTATGGTGTAATTTGATGATGAGGTCGAAAATGTACCTGCATCAACCTGTAAATCTCCGCCAATTGTAAGATTAGATGTGAGTGATAAAGTGCCTGAAGACTTATTTACTTTTAAAGTATTGTAACTGATAGAACTTCCATCGGCAATACTTTGAGCGCCTGATCCATTATATTCAAATGTGCTTGTTGCTCCGGGTGTCAGCGTTCCCGTTCCATTCGTCATTGTTAAATTACCCGCAAGTCGTGTTGTACCTGCTCCACCAGACATATCAATAACTGCAGTTACAGATGTTGAAGCTGCAGAGTTGAAAACCAGATTCCCACCAATAACAAGCGTTCCAGTCGTTGTTACAATTCTTGCAATACGTCCAGTTGACGTATTACTGCCACCGATATTTACATTTCCTGTAACAGTTACAGCACCGGCATTAACATTTAATGCTACTACTTTACTTGCTGATGGTTGTGTGATGGTGATGTTGCCGTTTACTGTAAGTGTTTTTCCACTTGCAAGGCTTAATGATGAGTTGTTCGCACTCAGATCAAATGTTAATCCCGACATGGTATTGTCGGTATTCATTGTATAGGATCCATTATCGCCAATATGAACATTTGTGAATGTGGTACTTGATGACCCACCTATAGTCTTTGTTG
>JANOXC010000104.1:0-2044 GCA_031418215.1 Bacteroidota bacterium | reverse complement strand
GGTATTGATTTCAGTAATATTAATAGTCCTCTTGCAATTAATTCCGCTATGAATGGGCGTGGGAGCTGTGCATCCGTCTGTGATTCTTCAGGCAATCTCCAGTTTTATAGTTGGAATTTAGCTGGAAGTGATGATTCCGCTACGTTTATAACAAATGCTTTACATGACACTATGGAGAATGGTAGTCGTTTGACGGGGGGTGATGCGTACAATCAAATTGTCATTCTACCATTTTTAGGTACATCGATATACTATGTTTTTCATTTAGGCATTCTAACAACATATGGATTATATTATTCTCTTGTTGACATGAATCTTAATGGGGGACTAGGCAAAATAATCCTAAAAAATATTCAGATTAATAGCCTGCGTCTTGGCGATTGTCTTTCAACTGTCAAGCATGGGAATGGTAGGGATTGGTGGGTGGTTAGCAAATTTGCAGATGGCAGTTTAACTTCGAATCTTAACCGCTTTTTCGTATATCTGGTTACACCAGATAGTATATATAATCCAATAATTGAGGATTTCAATGATGCAAAAGATGTAGACTTTCAAAAAGTAATTTGGCATCCTTCAGGTGATAAGTTTATGCTTATAAATCTCAGAGGATATATGTCAGAATTTAATTTTGATCGCTGTACAGGTCTGATTACTTTAAACAGAAATATTTACCCTGAATTGACTTCTAATTTCAACCGTTTTTTCTGGGAAGGAGCCTATTCAAAAAATGGAAAAGTTTTCTATGTGAGCACAAGTTACTGGTTCAATGTTGATACTGCCTATTTGTTGCAATTAAACCTAGATACAACAAATATACCTTCCAGTATTGATACTATTGACAGATTTGGAAGCTATACAGGAACAGGGGCTGTTCGACTTGCACCTGATAATAAAATTTATTTTTCGAGAGCTTGTGAGTGCAATGCATTTCCCTATTGTTATCCATATCCTGATAGTGTTCGCAACAATATAAATGAAAATTTAAGTGTAGTTAATGCTCCGGATAGTTTGGGAGTAGCTTGTAATTATCAGCCTTTCAGTTTTAATCTTGGAGGAAAGAGAACCTATTACGGCCTACCCAATAACCCTAATTATGATTTAGGGCCTATTGTTGGAAGTATATGCGATAGTTTGACGATTGGCATCACAACGCATTCAAAAAATGAAGAGATGATCGTTTTTCCTAACCCATTTATTGATAAGATCAGATTTGATAATGCAGATCTTGGAAAGTTTAGGATCGTAATAGCGGATGTAACCGGCAAAAAAGCTTATGAATTTTTACAAGAAGGTAGATCAGAGATTGATTTGTCCTTGTTGAATCCGGGATTATATATTGTAACACTCTCAAATGATAAAAGTATTTTTCAAACAAAAATCATTAAGCAATGAAGAAACTCGTAATCTACATTATTTTATTATTTCTATTCTCATATCAAAAATCAATAGCACAGATATGCCCGATGGAAATTGGATTTAGCTATTCTATTTACGTTTTTTCTGAGCGGAATAATTATTCATTTGAAGAGTTGTTAGGAGAAAAAACAAACCCAATGTATTTGCATATTATTAATGTAAAGGATGAAGAAACAAAAAGAAAGATTGATGATAAATGTTTAAATAGTAAGATGGAAAGTTCAATTTTTATATATCCTTCAAAAGATAATGCAAAAACCGTTCGATTTTGTAATCAGCAAGATTATGTCACAGCTTTAAAAAATAATATAAGTCTGAGACTAGAAGGTGAATAAATAGAAAGGATATAATTATTTTGTGATTAGAATAACTTTAAACTAGGGGTAAACCCTTAGTTTTTGAATAAAATTTGATATATAGATAACTGAATATTATCTTTAATCTTAAAATCAATCACCATGCCACAAATCATCTCAGTAATCCATTCTCGTTGGAGTTGTTTATTTGATGAATTCAAAATTTCATCCATGTAAATATAGTCACATGTTTTTAATTGATGGGGAAGCACAATAAAGAAAAAAATCCTGCCCTTGCGAGCAGGAATTTTTCCTTTCCAAAACAAAGGACA
>JANOXC010000103.1:0-153983 GCA_031418215.1 Bacteroidota bacterium | reverse complement strand
CGAGAGGTTATGAACCATTACTCGATCATTACTTAAAAGTTGCGCCACAACATAACGAACCGCTGTATGCGTGACCCGCATGTACAGTGGTGTGAGAGCCTCCCCCTACGTAATCTTGCGTAGGGCGGGCTACTCGATTATGCGTTCGCCAAGCTGTTCGTTCAAGGCTCAACTGTTTGAAGTTCGCACCAAGTTTGTTCAAGGCGATGTCGTCTGTTCGTGTTTGCATTGTCGTTATACTTGTTCCTTTGGTGGTGGTAGTGGAAGTCCACCGTTTGAATAAATGTCCAAGAGCAGTTTGTTTAAATCTTTTGCCGACTTATAAAATTCTTGTCGGTCATAGCGAAACTCCCAATTTGAAATATTTTGGTTTTCATGTCCTTCAGGATAATAATTCTTGAGCATGTCTGTCTGCCGAATACTTTTATAATTTAAAGAAACCGCCATTGCTGAAAGTAAATTTGTCCGCTGCAATTCCCAAATATGAAATTCATTCGCTTGTCCTTTAATTTGTAGTGAGTCGTAGTGAGTATGCCATGCTACAAGAACTGTTTGGGTGTCTTCAAACACAACATCAATTTGATTAAGGCATCTTACATAATCGTAGTGTAATGGGGAACCTCTTAAAGAAAAAAGTGTAAGGAAAAGTTCCCTCTTTGCATCATCCTTATTTTTAGCATCATTTAATTGCCTACCAATTTTAATTGCATCAGATGGCGACTTTCTTATTACATAAATTGTCGCACATAAAATTGCTGCATTAATAAAAAGAAACGCAATGTTAAAGTAATCTTTCAGCCCAATACTTGATGAGGCATGTTGAATGTCTTGTATAGTCTGTGTTGATAGAGATAACGTATCAGTCATGTAATTTAGTTTTTTTAATATCTGCGATAAACATTTAAGTCTACTTGTATTGGTGGAACTCTTTCTCGTCTTGTCATCCAGTAATATATTTTTCCTTCACTATTTGCATACATATATTTATTATCCCAGTAAGTAAATGCACCCTGACCATTAAAACCAGGATAATAACCTTGGTATGAGTAAACTAATATTTCGCCACTTCCACCGTCCGAAGCAGTCCGTGTAGGTGGACCCCAACTCATTATTAGATTTTGTTTTGTTGAGCCAAGCCAAGAGTTCATTATATCCTTTTGACTTGTGCAAGCAGTTAAAAGTGTAACTGCAAATAAAATTAGGATTGATTTTTTCATTGGTTCATTTTATTTTATTGTCCTTCATTAAATTACGCATTATGTAAAAGCTCATTAGAATTCCAAATGTTGGAGTTCGCACTGCTGCCATTGGTGACGCATAACATTAAAGTATACGAAACGAATGTAACAAAACTTTCGCATATCCAACATACACTAAGTGGATATGCGAAGGTTGATGCAGGGTGTCCCGAAGGGTAAATATAGTTCTTTAATTTAGCATTATAAAGAGCAAATGTCCTTCAAACGCGGGGTAACGTACCGAAGTTTAGCAAGTTGTAAGGAGTATTTATTTTTATTTATTTAGTTATTGAATATGCAATATTTATTTCTGACTTTTATCAATGCCTTACTTGAATTGATAAATAAATTTAATAGACCATGCATTAAGGCCTGTATCTATATAATAGGTGTCATCATTTTTATCTATCTCCCTGATGGCTTCACCATTAACAATTATTGGCTTGCCTTCATTTTCTATTACCCAATTTTTAGGCCTTCTTGTTGAAGTTCGCTCATAGGTAATAGCAATGGCAAAATGCCTGTCTTTATCGCAGGCATAAGCAAATCCAAATCCACCATCTATTGATTTATTAAACACGGTACCCACTTCAGCATCTGCCAATTCGATAAGATTAATATTTGCAGTAAAACCAAAATTGCTCCAACTGCATTCTTTATTAAATGGAAAAACTGTTAAGGAACTCGATAAAAGAAAATCCATCATATCAATATGTTCAATATTCACAACGTAAGGTGAATCTGGCCTAATGGTTGCCGCAGTCCTTGACTCAGTTTCAGACTTAAAACCTGTTCTCATGCCAATGCTAAATCCAAAATGAAATATTTTCTTATCCTGTTTATCAATCCAGGCAGCAATTTTTTTGAGTTGCACACTGTCAGGTGTTTGTGCCAGAGCGCTTAAACTGATTGAACAGCAAATCAGCAATAGAATTAATTTTATTTCTATTTTCATAATCCGGTAGGTTTTATAAATTATCGTTAAATCCTGAAGAAGTAAATTTTATATTATCCAAGTTCAAGTTATAGGTGTCAACATTTCAATTATTGATAAAGTAGATTTCCCTTCATTATATCCAATTGCTTATTGTTATGATAATTAAAAAGCTCCCTGCAACATTTTATTCAACAACATTGTTGCAGGGAGATGAAAGGAGGGTCTGCCTGAATTCATTCAGGAAATAAACCCTTGTGGTTGGTTTCTTTTAATTGCATTCTCCCGGAAACATTGCATCCTTTTATAATCGAATAATAGGATGTATTGTCTTGGCCGGGGCTCCAAATTAATATAGAAAAAAACTGCTAAACAATAAGGGTTTACCCCTATATTTTAGGGGTATACCCTTAGGTAAAAGGCTTAACCGCAGCTTATTTGAGGGAAATCAGCGAAGCGCTCTTTTGGGAAATGTAAGGAGGATAGTTCAAATCAATTCAGCTGATTTTGTTAAGCGGAAAGGAGAAAACATGATGGGTTCCTTTGTTTTCTTTATTGGTGATGTGATGACTGCCATTAAATATTTTAACCCTGCCGTTAATGTTTTTGATTCCTGAACGATCCTTATATATGGAAGCGGGCATGCCAATGCCATCATCATCGAAAAACATGTACAAGTGATTTCCTTTGTTGTTAAATTCAATCGACACCAATCGACAATGACTGTGCTTAATGGCATTTTGCAAAAGCTCCTGTATAATGCGAAATAAATGAATGGTAAAGTCTGAGTTCAGGTGATTAGGAATGTTTTCCATTTGCAGCAGTTGTATGTTGAGTAATCCCGACATGGAGTTTTGCAGGCACACCAATTCATGTACTATGCCATTGTCAGTGATGAACTTCCCCGATTGGTTGCGGCAAATCAAACGGATTTCGCCGATTAATTTATCAATGATATCGGAATTTTTTCGAAGTGTATTTTCTACATCGTGAGCAGCAGGTTTCAGCATCAGCAATTCATTGTACATTTTCAAAACAGCGATGTTGCTGCCTAATGAGTCGTGCAAATCATCGGCTATACGGTTCCGCTCCGACTCAGCAGTTTCGAATACGGCTTTTAATATATCACGCTCTCTGCTAACCTTTATCTTTACAAAGTTGTATATAATGACAAAGGAAAATAACAGCAGGATTAAAAAAATGCCTGATGTTATATAAATGGCAAAGACGATTTCAATTGATTTTTCAGGCATCGCAGACCTAATAAATATAAGACATTGGAGAGTATAGTGGCAAAAGCATTGATCATCCAGGTATATTTCCGGATAGAATCAACATTTTCGAGTTGTATTTCCGCGGTAACAAAGGCCAGCGTACTTAAGCTAAAATAAATGAGTATGGCAGATATGAACCAGAACATTGGGTCTAGTGTCAACATCATATTTGTTTTAAACGTTTTAGATAATAATGCCAGAATTGATACTAATGAAAGGCAAACCCCTTGCATGGAAATAGATTGGACAGCAATTTTTAAAAGTGAAAAATTATTGTAAATATCCAGTATGGAGTAAACGGCAATAGCCGTGGCAGAAGAAATGCAAATCAGGATAAAGATTTTGTTTTTAAACTGGTTCAGCAGAAATGATACCAGCAGCATAAATTGCAACAAATAGAAGATATTAATTGCATTGATGTTAGAGATATGAAAAAAGCTCATAGCAGTAGTGAAAACATCTGTTAACCCACTCAGTAGAATATATATAAATAAAATACTGAGTGGGTAAAATGTAAATTGTGCTCTCCTAATATAAAACAGGAGGGCCGTTATTGCAGAAGAGGCAACAGCCAGTTGGGCCAGAAAGAAGAATTTCAATAAGGGTAGAGGTTAAGTATTCAAAACATTGTCATCTCCGCAAAATGTAGGGCAAGGAATAGATGCTTCCGCCAAAACACCTTCCGTCATATCATCACCGTTGGCCAATGCACCTGCAAGCACCATAACCTGGATATCCTGGGTGTTTAAACCATAATAAAAACGGATTCCAACACAATCATTTTGATTCAGTATTCTTAACAATGCATCTTTACCAAAGAATCCTCCTTTGAGTTCTCCAGCAGACATTTGGTCCCTGTAACGTTTAGTAAGCTCTGCAGCAGCAGCAAGTGTGATGTCGTGATTTTCGTGTCCGTCGAACATGTTTTTAGTTTTTTTAGTGGGTTATTAATTAATGTATAATTGAATTTAGAATTCCATTTTCTACAGCATAAAGAATTACATCGGCCATATTTTTTGCATTGAGTTTAGACAGGATATTATAGCGATGTGATTCTACTGTTTTCAGGGATATTATTAATTTCATGCTGATCTCAGCACTGGTAAATCCTAGGCAGATAAGAGAAAGTATCTCCAGTTCGCGAGGAGAGAGGGCTGTATATATTCCGTATTTGCTGTTTTGTCCTTTTGCGCTCACGGGTGTTGTGCTGATGTTGGCAAGTATGCTTGCTGAAAAATAGCGTTCTCCGTTCATGACTGCTTGTATGGCTTCATTCACTTCTTTAAAAGAAGTGTTTTTTGGAAGATAACCTTTCGCTCCAGCATTAATCATTTTGGCAAGATTGCTTCTGTCGGCATACATGCTTACGCCGATGATTTTAATGTGTTTGTATGCCTTGCGTATTTTATTAGTAAGGTCAATACCACTGATTCCTTCTAACTTGATGTCCATAAAAACAAGTTGTATGTTGTAGTTGGTAAGGATGTGGTTTGCCTCTTCTTCTGTGCCAGCCTGAAAAATATTGTTGATGATATCAACGCCTTTTAGTAAAGCCTCAAACCCTTCCCTGAAAAGAAGATGATCATCAATAATTAAGACGTTGGATTTGGATTCCATGGTTGATTGGTGAAAAGTAATGCAAATTCGTTTTAAATACCACCGATTAGTAAAAATAAACCCCATTAACCGGAAAGATTAGGGGTATACCCTTAGGTTTTTTTCATGTTTTGATGGATGAGCTAGGTTTTGTATCGGGCATGTAGTTTAATTTTTTCTAGCTAGATTATTCACCTTAGTGCTTAATTAATTTTGTGATGAGTATGCTGAATTTATTCTTTAACAAACTTCCCGGCAGTAATACCATCCCCGTTCACAATTTGCAAAAAGTAAATCCCGCGTGAAAGTTCATTCACAGTAATTGTTTGAGCAAAATCATTACCTGTTTCATTGCCGGACTTTAGTATTCTTCCGGAAGCATCAGTTATCACCCATTGGTAAATATTGAGCTTTTGCTTATTTTGAAAATGTAAAATGTCAGCAGTAGGATTAGGAAAAACTACAATTGTTTCCGCGTCTTTTAATTCCGGAACAACAACCGTTCCATTGACAATATGCATCACGGTCTCTCTTCTAATGGAGCCAATTAAAATTCCGTTCCTGTATTCATCTGCCTTTATTACAATCCAGCCAATCTGGATGAGGTCAGGAGTAAAAGACACAAAACCAGTTAATGAATCAAGAATGATTGGAATTGAGGAATTGATAAAATATAAGTAGGAGTAAGGAGCGGTATACAATGGAATATTAATTGAATTGCCATTTGCTGGAACAAGGGAATAAACAATAGAATCTCCATTAATATCTGTTGCACTGTTGTTGTAATTGATGTTTTGATTAAGACAAAAATATAGTTGTGCCTGTATATTAAAATCCGGTAAGCTGTTTTGCGGAGCCGCTTGAAGATTTAAGATTGCACTGCTATAAAGACAATTAGAGCCTACGGACATTGTAGCAAAACTTCTGTTGCATTCCAATATTTCGAAAAGATAAATGTTGCTAGGATTTAGAATTACATTTCCTGTGTAAACGCATTCTTCTATTCCAATCCAGTTGCTGCAGGAAATGCCACCAACTGGCATGCAATTCACGACTGGGGTTGTTGTGGTTGTCATTAGTAAATTAATGGAAGCACTACTTGCCCCATTGTTCCAGGAATAGTCCATCGTTAAACTAGGTAATGCAGGAATTCCCGAACAATCCCTATAAAAAACATATTTAACCTGGAAATTATTTCCAGAGCCCGAATAGTTAACTGTAATATAAGCTCCTGAAGCATGACTTGCTTTTGCATATTTAACGCATGAAAAACCAATAATTAAACTTAACAATATATATCGGCAAATTGTTCTCCATGCAATCATTTTATCTGCAGTTTAAGTAATAAAGACGATTGAATCAGGGTTAAAGTGGCATGCAAATAAAATTGAAAAAAGGAGTACATCAAATAATTTCTACTTGAAAGCTTATTTGCCAAAACTAATTAAATGCGAAAGCATGGTATGCAAGATATAAAGGTGGTCTTGTGTTTTAAGATTTTTGCTAAAAAACACGACCTCATGTAAAGTTGCCTGATTCAGTTTTTCACAATATTCCCTTCGCCGTTACATGCTTAATTAATATTGTGATGAGGATACAGAATTTATTCTTTGATAAATTTTTCCGTAACAAATCCGGATTCTTCGAACAAATGAATAAAATAAATTCCTGAAGGAAGATCAGTCACTGAGATGGTGTGCTTTGTGTCAGTTGTCATTGCAGCACCACTTTTTAGAGTCCGGCCTGTTATATCTCCAATTATCCAGGATTTTATTTTTCTTGATGTTGTAAAATGGATTTGATTGTTTACAGGATTAGGATAAATATCGATAGTATGGTTGCTTCTTTCAATTATTCCCACCGTTCCATTGTTAATTGATATTCGGGTCTCTCTCATGATTGATCCGATTAGCGTGTCATTTCTGTACTCTTCAACTTTACATACAACAAGCCCTTTCATGATTTGATTAGGCGTGAATGATGCCATACCGCTTAAAGTATCAAAGGTGGGGGGAGCCGAAGATGCAATGAAGTTTAGGTGACTGTAAGGCAAATTATACACAATATTTGTAAGTGTCCCTGAACTATTGTCTAATGCGGGAATCAATGAATAAACCAATGAATCACCATCACTATCAATTGCAGCACATTGAAAGGTACTCGGATTGTTTAAGCAAAAATAAAATTCCGGTGGTGCTATAAAGTCAGGCAAACTATTTCCGGGAGCAGAAAGAAGATCAAGGGTTGCTTCATTGTAAGAAGCAGAGGTGTTAAAGGAAGTGTTTATAGGAATTCTGCAGCAAACCTCATCGTAGAAAATATATTTTGCGGGTTGTAATAGCGCAATATTCGTTTCATAAATATTTTCATCTACTCCGGTTCCGTTTGCACAGGTGGTGAAACCGTTAGGGGTACAGGATAAAAGGGGGATAGCTGTTGATGATATCAAAGGAAGGAGGATGGAGGATGGTGGGCCACCATTAATTGTATAATTAACTGCTGTTTGTGCCGGAGCCGATAAAGCCTGGCAATCACGGTAATATACTACCTTGATGGTATATATATTACTGGTGCCAGCGTTTCGAACAGTAATATAGCTTCCCGGTAAATGGTCGGCAAAGGATTGTTTAATGATGAAAAACAGGAAAATAATGATAATCCGGAAAGTATTGTTTCTTTTCATAGTAAGTTGGATGTTTTAGTTTATGTTAATGACGCAGAAATGCGAAGTCAGGTTGCATGTGTGTGAAAAATCCAAGAAAATAAAAGATTATTCATCAGAATGGGAAGTAATGGTGTATTGGTGGAACCTTGTTGTTTATTTCAAAATGCATTTTATCCACGCTGCTGACTTTGTCAAAATAAATTTAGAATAAAAAAAACCGGACTGTCTAAACAATCCGGTTTTATATATATTTAATGAATCTTTTATCCTTTCAATGCTTCTGCTCCAGCAACAATTTCTAAAATTTCATTGGTGATGGATGCCTGTCTTGCTTTATTATAAGATATGCGCAAGTCACGTATAAGTTCACCGGCATTGTCTGTGGCTTTGTTCATAGCTGTCATACGTGCTCCATGCTCACTGGCATGTGAATCAAGTAATGCTTTATACAATTGCGTACGAATACTTTTTGGAATGAGTTCTTTTACTATTTCCTCTTTGCCCGGCTCAAATACATAATCAGTTGACATCTTCTTCATCGCTTCTTTATCAACAGATTGTTGTTGCAACGGAAGCATCTGCTCAGTTTGCACATATTGAACAGCAGCATTCTTAAACAGGTTGTATACAATAACTACTTTGTCAAATTTTCCTTCTTTATAATCCGACATGATCTGTGTGGCAATTTTTGATGCCGCTTCGAAATTCAGGTTATTATAGATGTCATTATGATTGCCAAGAGACAGGTCCTTAGTCTTCGCATAGAAATCACCGGCTTTCTTTCCGATACTTAACACTTTCACGCCACCATTCTTCCTTAGGTCAGCATAATCATCGCTGATCAAACGATTCACAGTACGGATGATATTACTGTTAAATGCACCGGCCAGTCCGCGGTTAGAGTTGATGGCAATGATTAATACATTATTTACCTCACGTGCTGTAGCGAAAGCACCACCATCATTACTTCCGGAAGCCCCTGAAACATTTGACATTAT
Source organism: Bacteroidota bacterium (assembly GCA_031418215.1). GTDB lineage: Bacteria > Bacteroidota > Bacteroidia > AKYH767-A > OLB10 > JANOXC01. The sequence continues at coordinate 145,278 of JANOXC010000103.1, read as the reverse complement.
TTGACTCAGCTTATTGGCATAAGGGCGCAATTGTGTAATGGCATTTTGTGCCCTGCGCAATTTTGCCGCACTCACCATCTTCATTGCCTTGGTGATCTGTTGCGTACTGCTAACAGAAATGATACGTAAACGAACTTCTTTTAAATTGGCCATTCTTTTTTTAATTCAGAATTAAGAATGCAGAATGCAGAATAAGCATTTTGCTGAACTATTGATTTTATCTATTCTTTTTTGATGAATTGATTATTGTAACGAGGATACTGATTATTTCCTGTATCTCTTTTTGTAACTTATCTTCTATCTTAAATACTTTTCTTTCAATGATAGCAAACCATTAGGATGTTTCATCAGCTTCTTTTAAGGCTATTGACATTTTATTGATAAAGTCTGCAGGACTTACTGCTCTCTGTGCTTCCCGAACATTAGCACCAATGCTGCTTCCACTTCTGGCAACTCGTTTTGCAAGTACAAACTTTTTCACTTCAACAAGTTTATCTTCTAAATCCTGAATATCGCAGGCAAATTCAAATGTTTTGTTAAGAATTACATTCTCCTTTTCCATTCAATATTTAATTCTGAATTCTACATTCTGAATTCTGCATTATTTAGCATATTTCTTAGTCAAATCCTTCGCAACCTTCTCTAGCGTTCCGGTGATCTCATCATTGATTACCCCTTTCTTCAATTGCTCCAGCACTGATTTGTGTTGTTGACGCAATATATCTAAAAAGGCAGCTTCAAACTCTTTCACCTTGTTTAATGGAACATCTTTCAATAAAGCTTTCGTTCCACAATACAATATGGCGATCTGATCTTCAACAGCAAACGGTGTGTACTGTGGTTGCTTTAATATTTCCACGTTGCGTGATCCTTTATCAATAACAGCTTTAGTAGCAGCATCCAGATCAGAACCGAATTTTGAAAATGCTTCCAGCTCGCGGTATTGTGCCTGATCTAACTTCAAGGTACCTGCCACTTTTTTCATTGACTTGATCTGTGCATTTCCTCCAACACGTGATACAGAAATACCAACGTTGATAGCAGGACGAACACCGGCATTAAACAAGTTGGCCTCAAGGAATATCTGTCCATCAGTAATGGAAATTACGTTGGTTGGGATATAGGCTGATACGTCACCTGCTTGTGTTTCAATGATTGGCAATGCAGTTAAAGAACCGCCGCCTTTTACTTTTCCTTTCAGTGAATCGGGAAGGTCATTCATCTTAGAAGCGATGCCGTCATCTTTAATGATTTTTGCTGCACGCTCGAGTAAACGGCTGTGTAGATAAAATACATCACCCGGATATGCTTCACGTCCCGGAGGTCTTCTTAATAAAAGAGATACTTCACGGTAGGCAACAGCTTGTTTTGATAAATCATCATACACGCATAATGCAGGACGACCGGTATCGCGGAAGAACTCCCCAATTGCAGCTCCTGCCATTGGTGCATAAAATTGCATTGGTGCAGGGTCTGATGCTGTAGCTACAACGATACAAGTATAAGCCATGGCACCACGCTCTTCAAGGATCTTTAAAATGTTGGCCACTGTTGATCCTTTCTGACCAATAGCAACATATATACAAAACACAGGTTCGCCGCGCTCATAAAATTCTTTTTGGTTGATGATGGCATCAATACAAACAGCCGTTTTTCCTGTTTGGCGATCACCAATAACAAGCTCACGCTGTCCACGTCCAATTGGAATCATGGAGTCAATAGCCTTAATACCTGTCTGCAACGGCTCATTCACCGGCTGACGGAAAATTACACCTGGTGCTTTGCGCTCCAGCGGCATTTCATACAACTCACCTTTCAGTGGACCTTTACCATCAATCGGATTTCCCAATGTATCAACAACACGACCGAGCATGCCTTCACCTACTTTAATAGAGGCAATTTTTCCGGTGCGCTTTACATTATCGCCTTCCTTTACTTTATTTCCTGAACCAAGCATTACTGCACCTACGTTATCTTCTTCAAGATTCAATACAATTGCTTTAAGGCCACCATCAAATTCAATCAGCTCTCCTGATTGCACTTTGGTTAACCCATAAATACGGGCAATGCCATCGCCTACTTGTAATACTGTTCCAACTTCTTCCAGCTCTGTAGCTGTTTTAAAACTTGCAAGCTGCTGGCGCAGAATCGCTGAAACTTCATCCGGACGTACTTCCATATTAGTTATTGGTTATTAGTTAATAGTTATTTTTTTTTCTTCAATTATTTATTTAATTCAACATTCAATACTCAATATTCAACATTCATTACTCAATACCTAATACTTAATACTCAATACTCAATACTCAATAAAACTAAATCTCCGCCACATATAAATTATCATCAAACTCACCTTTCAGTTGCTTTAACTTCTTTGCTATTGATGCATCGTATTGCACATCACCGATACGAAGGATAAAACCACCGATAATGTCTTTGTCTATTTGTTCCACCAGCTCTGCATTATCTCCTTTGGCATTTTTCACTATGGTCATCACCTGATTTCTCAAAGCACTGTCCATTGCAAATGCTGTTGTAACAAATGCTGTTTTTATTTTCGACAATGTATTAAACATGGTGGTGTAAGCACGGGCAATTTCTTCCAGGTGACTTTCTCTGCCTTTATGAGTAATGATTTTCATAAAGGCAACAGTCAGTGCATCAACCTTACTTCCAAAAATTGCATTTAGAATGGTGTCTTTCTTAGATGTAGGAACAATTGGATTTTTCAATAAAAGGAATAGCTCTTCGTTTGCTGCACAGGTATTGGCGATCAGCAGCATATCATCATTGATCTTACCGGATATGTTGCTTTTTAATGCAATATCCATGATTGACTGTGCATACCTACGGCCTACTTTCGATTCTGCCATTGCTTTATTTGCGCTTTAAAAAATTAATTCAATTTTACATCTTTTAACAAATCGGCTACCAGTGCCTTTTGTTTTTCATCATTGCTTAACTGCTGACGAATTACTTTCTCAGCAATTTCTATTGATAAGGTTGCCACCTGATTTTTCAATTCAGTGATGGCTGCCATCTTCTCATTATGTATAGCATCTCTAGCAATACCAATCAAACGATCAGCTTCTGTTTGTGCTTTGCCGCGTGCTTCGTTTACAATGGCGTCTTTTGTCTCACGTGCTTGCTTCAAAATAACATCGCGCTCATTACGCGCTTCCTGCAGGATACGCTCATTCTCAGCCTGCATGTTGGCCATTTCTTCTTTCGCTCTTTTAGCAGAATCCAATGCATGCTGAATGCTTTCTTCACGCTCTTTCAAAGCATTTAAAATAGCAGGAAATGCATATTTTTTTAATATTAAAAAGAAGATGCTGAAGAAAAACAACATCCAGAATACAAGTCCAATTGCGGGTTTTACTAATTCCATGTTTTTGTCAAATTAAGAATTAAGAATGTAGAATTCAGAATTACATTTTATTTTAAATAGTAAACTATAATTTTAAATGAGCAAGAATTTTAATTCTGCATTCTGAATTCTAAATTCTGCATTCAATTAATCCCTGCCTTGCAGCCAATCGCTGCAAAACAGGGAATGATTTTACTACAGGAGCGTTTAATTACTTAAACACTACAAGCATACAAGTTACCAGACCGATGATAGCGGCCCCTTAAACTAGGGCTGCCATAAGGATCATATTGGCGCGGATGTCATTCATGGCTTCCGGCTGACGAGCGATAGACTCGAGCGCAGAACCACCAATACGGCCGATACCGATACCGGCACCAATGGCCGCTAAACCTGCACCAACACCTGCCAAGCCATAAGCATTAGACAAGTTTGCTGCTTCCTGTAAAAGAACTGATGTTAACATAATATATATAGTTTAAAGTTTAAAAAGTCTAAAGTTTAAGGTTTTAAGTTTTAAGTTTATGGTTTAAAGTTTAAGGTTTTGCGTTGTTTCGCATTATCCCATTTTCATTTTCAAATTGTCGAATTATCAAATTATTGCTGACTCTTCCATATGTGCTTTTGGATGTTCTTTATCATGATGATGTTCCTCAACTGCCGCACCGAAGTAGATGGCTGACAATAAGGTGAAGACATATGCCTGTAAGAATGCAACAAGTAATTCCAGGAAACCCATGAATACATACATCAGTCCGGAGAAGATGGATATGCCAAATGCCCCGCCAACACCAAACGTCTCACGAAAGATGAATATCATGCTGATGAATGCCAATGCTACAATGTGACCTGCAGTAATGTTGGCAAAGAGTCGGACCATCAATACAAAAGGGCGAAGCACTACACCTAATATCTCAATTGGAGTGAGAATGATTAATACAGCCTTTGGAATACCCGGCATTGCAAATACGTGTTGCCAGAAATTCTTATTGGTATTAAACAATTGAATAAAGAAAGTGATAGCTGCCAGGCTTAAAGTAATGGCAATGTTTCCGGTTAGGTTAGCACCCCCCGGGAAGAAAGGAATCAAACCGATCAGGTTGTTGATCAGAATAAAGAAGAACACAGTAAGCAGGTAAGGCATGAACTTCTCATACTTCTTGCCGATGCTCGGCTTGGCTACATCGTCCCTGATCAGAATTATCAAAGGCTCGATCAGTGATTGCAATCCTTTTGGAGCCATGTCTTTACGGGTCACGTAGGCTTTGGCAACGGTTATCATAATAAAAAGGAGTAGAAAACCGCTGATCATAATGGCAGCTACATTTTTTGTGATGGAAAGATCCCATAAAGAAGCAGTTACCTCATCATTCATGGTGGTTTTCTCTACCTTTATATGTTCCAACTCATTGACAGCTACAATGGTGTATTTTTTTTCGCCTTCCTTCTTGAAAAGCTGGTATCCTTTGTGGGCAAAGTGTCCATGTACGAAGTTGCTGCTTCTGAAAACTGAAAATCCGCGTCCCGGTGCATAAACAATAACAGGTAATGGAATGGATACTGCCGATTCCCCCTCTCCCCATAAATGCCAGTCATGGGCATCTAAAATGTGCTCAAAAATCATCTCGCCGGCATTGAACTTTTCATGCTCAACGTGTGATTCAGTCGCATTTTCATGTGCAACAGCCGTGTTTTCAACTACTGTTGAATCAGGCGAAGCAAAAGAAGAGAAGGTAACGGCTAATGCTCCTGAAATCAGGATGATAAAAAGATAGCGGTATTTACGTAAGATGTTGATTTTCTGCATAATGCACTCGACTTTTTTCAAAAGAGTGTGCAAAGATATTTAAATAAGGTAAAAAACAATTTGAAAAGTTATCAAGATGAAAATCTAGCTTTGAAACAGGTAAAAAAACCTTGCTTTTCAATGATTTTGGAAGCATGAAGTTTGACCTTCGTTTATTTTTTATACTAAAAGGAAAGGATTGTTAATCCACTGAGCCTATTCAATCGAATAATCCACAGATATTACCACCCTGATCTTCTTGTATAAATCAACATTGCCGGTTTGAAAATTTCCACCTTCACCGGCGCTGGATAAGGATTGATCCCTGTCTTGTATCGAAAAAAGTCCCTGATTTGCTTTCCGCATTTTACCCAACTGCGTTTCACTTTCTTTGGTAAACTGCTCTGCAGCTCCTTTGGCATTTTTAATTGCTTCGGAAAGCATTATTGGTTTAATGTCATTCAACTGAGTGTATATATATTCCAGACCTGAACCGCTCCATTCGTTTTTATTGGTTAATGCAATGCCGGCATTTAATAACTCACTCGTCATCCTGCTTATTTTTTGAATCTCCTCAACTTTATTGGATCTCACCTCAATTGTTTCTTCGATGATATAACGTTGCTGTTGAGCAGCATTCGGCTGCAAGTATTCATTGGCGTGTCGGTCCGTTACTTTTAAATCCTTCGGAACGATTTCCTGTGCATTAACACCTTTCTCTGTTAAAAATGCAATCACCTTGCTTTTTGCAGAGGCTAAAGCACTATTGCCTTTTATCAAGTCATTATCGGTTGTTCTTATTTTCATCGACCAGATTACAAGGTCGGCTTTTACTTCTCTTTCTGCAAAACCCTTTACAGAAATATAACGGTCTTCTTTTTTAAATCTTTCAATTGACTTACCGAGTAGGTAAGCGCCAATTGTTAGTCCTAAAAAAATTGCAATTGCTTTAATGACTGTTCCTTGTTTTTCCATTTTTAGAATGCTTAAATCGAAACAATTAAAAACTTTTTGTATGTTAATCTTTGAGTCCGCGTAATACTTTTTTCACACTCACTTTCTCTTCCACAATTCCGGGAAGCAAATCAATGGCAATCCTTTCTTGCAACATGGTATCACGGTCGCGTAAGGTAACGGTATTATCTTCTAAAGTTTGATGATCAATGGTGATGCAATAAGGTGTGCCAATGGCGTCCATCCTTCGATAGCGCTTGCCAATGCTATCTTTCTCCTCGTAAACACACAGGTGATCAAACTTAAGCACATCCATTATTTCTCTTGCTTTTTCCGGCAGACCATCTTTTTTTACCAATGGGAGAATAGCCACTTTCACCGGTGCAAGAAATGGCGGCAGTTGTAATACCACACGGTCACTTCCGTCTTCCAGCTTTTCTTCTTTGTAACTCTGCGATAAAACTGCTAAAAACATTCTGTCAAGTCCAATCGATGTTTCTACGACATACGGCACAAAACTCTCATTGTCTTCAGGATCGAAGTATTGTAATTTCTTCCCTGAAAAAACTTCATGACTTTTCAAATCGAAATCAGTGCGTGAATGAATGCCTTCCAGTTCTTTAAATCCGAATGGAAACTCAAATTCAATGTCACAAGCTGCATTTGCATAATGTGCAAGTTTTAAATGATCATGAAAACGATGTTTGCCTGCAGGAAAACCAATGGAGTGATGCCATTTCATCCGCGTTTCTTTCCATTTGTTATACCATTCCATCTCTGTTCCCGGTTTCACAAAAAACTGCATCTCCATTTGTTCAAATTCACGCATGCGGAAGATAAACTGGCGTGCAACAATTTCATTACGAAAAGCTTTTCCTGTTTGCGCAATACCAAATGGAATTTTCATCCTTCCTGTTTTTTGCACATTCAAAAAATTAACGAATATCCCCTGTGCTGTTTCAGGACGTAAATAAATGGTGCTTGCTTCTTCACTCACCGAACCCATCTGTGTGCTGAACATTAAATTAAATTGACGCACTTCTGTCCAGTTTCGGGAACCGCTTATCGGACAAACTATTTCAAGATCAACGATGATCTGTTTCACTTCTTCTAAATTATTTGCTTCCAACGCTGTTTTAAAACGGGTGTTGATCTCATCAATTTTTGCCTGGTACTCCACAACTCTTGCATTGGTAGAGCGAAACATCTTTTCATCAAAGTTCTCAAAACGCTTTGCAGCTTTCTCCACTTCTTTCTCCAGCTTTGCTTCAATCTTTGCAACGTGATCTTCAATCAACACATCGGCCCGGTATCTTTTCTTGGAGTCTTTATTATCAATCAACGGATCATTAAAAGCGTCCACATGTCCGGAGGCTTTCCATACTGTAGGGTGCATAAAAATGGCGGCATCAATGCCAACAATATTCTCATGCATTTGCACCATCGATTTCCACCAGAATTCCCTGATGTTTTTCTTCAACTCCGCGCCATTCTGCCCGTAATCATAAACGGCACTCATGCCATCATAAATTTCTGATGACTGAAAAATAAATCCGTATTCTTTACTGTGGGAAATGATATTTTTAAAAAAATCTTCAGACTGCGCCATTATTCATGTTTTTTTTGGAGCGACAAAAGTAGAAGAAAATATATAAAGGAGAATCGTTCTTTTCAGGTGTATCCTATTTCAGGTGACAACACCTGAAAACGATTTACCCCTATTTCGGGTGTTGTCACCCGAAATCAGCTAACCTTCGAAAAATCTTGCAAAATCATATCAATATTGTTAAAAGCTTCATCATCCTTCATCACATATTGCTCAGCACCTTTGGCAATTGTTTGCGCCGCAACGCCATAATGCTGCTGGCCTGAAAGAACTACAACATGAATATGGGGATGGGTTTTCTTAATTTTTTCTAAAACAGCCATTCCATTATCAGAACCTTTAGAAACAGAATCTAAATGGTAATCCAGTATAACAACTGTTGGGTTTTCAAAAATTTGTGCAAGACATGCTTCTCCGGAAGTGAATACACTTACTTCGTACATTTTATTTTTGGCTAAATGATCACTCATCAATTGGGCAAAAAACGGATCATCTTCTACAAGAAATATTTTCATAAGAAATTTGTTTAACGCTATAAAATTAGCGGATTTTACAATATGAGATGGCTTTTATTTTCGCTGTTTTTCATTGTTGCGCCATCAGTACACTATGATTTGAGTAAAACGCAGTGTTAAAAAGGATGAAAAAACAGAATTCCGGGCAAATTCACTACATTCGCTATCCCAATACAGATAACGAAATAATGAAAGAAGATAATTACAAACGTGAAGCACTTGATTACCACGAATCTGGAAGGCCAGGCAAGATTGAAGTAATTCCCTCTAAACCTACCAGTACTCAGCGCGACCTTTCCCTTGCATATTCTCCCGGTGTAGCAATTCCATGTCTTGAGATAGAAAAAAATCCCGATGACGCCTATCGTTACACTGCAAAAGGGAACCTGGTGGCGGTAATTTCTAATGGCACTGCTGTTTTAGGTCTTGGTAACATAGGGGCATTGGCTTCCAAACCGGTAATGGAAGGCAAGGGATTGTTATTTAAAATATTTGCTGATATAGATGTATTCGATATTGAGGTCGACCAAACCAATGTGGAGGATTTTGTAAAGACGGTGAAAGCAATTGCTCCCACATTCGGAGGTATTAACCTGGAAGATATTAAAGCACCGGAGTGTTTTGAAATTGAAAGAAGATTGAAAGAAGACCTGCGTATTCCTGTGATGCACGATGACCAGCATGGTACTGCAATTATTACCGGTGCTGCATTGATCAATGCTTTGGAAATTACCGGTAAGAAAATTGGTGACGTACGCATTGTTGTAAATGGAGCCGGGGCATCTGCCATTAGTTGTACATCAATATATATATCATTGGGTGCAAAGTCTGAAAACATCGTAATGTTAGACAGCACGGGAGTCATACGTCACGATCGCGAAAACCTTGATGAGCATAAGATTCGTTTTGCTACGCATCGCAATCTGCATACATTGGAAGAAGCAATGGTTGACGCTGATGTTTTCATTGGCTTATCAAAAGGCAACATCCTTTCCGGAGATCATTTGAAGGCAATGGCAGCACATCCAATCGTTTTTGCATTGGCAAATCCCGATCCTGAAATAGGATATAATGAAGCATTGGCTGCACGTAATGATATTATTATGGCAACAGGGAGAAGTGATTTTCCTAATCAGGTGAACAATGTAATTGGATTTCCTTTTATTTTCCGTGGAGCATTGGATGTAAAAGCAACACAGATAAATGAGGAAATGAAGATTGCAGCAATTCATGCAATTGCCAACCTGGCAAAACAGCCTGTTCCGGAAATTGTGATGTCGGCTTACAATAAAAAAAATATGACGTTTGGTAATGAATATATCATTCCTAAACCACTTGATTCACGATTGATTTATACTGTTGCTCCTGCGGTTGCCGAAGCGGCAATGAAATCAGGTGTGGCGCAACAGCCGATTAAAGACTGGGATGCTTATGTTGATGAGTTGAAGAAACGACTTGGTCTTGATAATAAATTAATACGTGTTGTTACCAGTCGCGCCAAACAGAATCCGCAACGTGTGGTTTTTGCTGAAGCTGATTCAATAAAAATATTAAAGGCTGCACAGATTTTAAAAGAAGAAGGAATAGCAATACCGATATTGCTGGGCAATAAAAAGAAGATTGCACATATTGTGCATGACAATAAACTATTGCTTGATCCTTCAATTCCCATTCTTGACCCAAGGGAAGAGCCAAAGATGGTCAATGACTTTGGAGAATTGTTTTTTGGAAAAAGGCAACGTAGGGGATTCACGCTGTACGAAGCCAAGAAAATAATGCAGGAGCGGAATTATTACGGTGCCATGATGGTGGAGACCAATCAGGCTGACGTACTCATCAGCGGCTTGACAAGAAACTATGTAGAAACCATTAAACCTGCATTAAGAATTATCGGTACACAAGATGGAATATCTAAGGTGGCAGGTATGTATATCATGATTACCAAAAATGGCCCGGTCTTTTTTGCCGATACCACAATTAATATTAATCCAACTACTGCTGATCTTGTGGAGATAACTATGCTCACGGCGCGTGCAGTGCAAGGACTCGGAACCAAACCACGAGTTGCATTATTATCTTATTCAAATTTCGGATCGTCTAATACAGAAAGTGCAATAAGGGTGAGAGATGCTGTAAAAATTATTCACGAGAAGTATCCTTCTTTAATTGCAGATGGTGAAATGCAGGCGAACTTCGCATTCAACACAGCGTTATTAAAAGACAATTATCCGTTTAGTGAATTAGTAACCGGTAGTGCCAATACACTCATATTTCCAAATCTTGATTCAGGAAATATTGCTTACAAATTAATGCAGGCAATGGGTGGAGCAGAAGCCATCGGCCCTGTATTGCTTGGAATGAAGAAGCCGGTTCATATTCTGCAGTTGGGAAGCAGTGTGCGCGAAATTGTGAACATGGTTACCATCGCAGTGGTGGATGCTCAATCACGTAAATCAATTTTTGCTGAGGAAGCAAAAAATGTTGTTGGCGTTTAACGAAGATCAGCGAATCAGTGTAAAAGATCCTTTTTTCTTGTATTCTACTCCATCGGGATCAGTAGCTTTAATATAATATATATATACACCTTGTTCAGCATTCCTGTCTTTGTACCTGCCATCCCAACCTTTTTCATAATCGTCGGTTTCAAAAACTTTTTCTCCCCAACGATTGAATATGGTTAATCTTGCCTGGCTGATGTACCAGCCTTTTACATTGAAATAATCATTGTTCCCATCACCATCAGGGGTGAATGAATTCGCGATGTAAAAAACAAATTCAGGATCAACCTCAACTTCCTGAATCAAAGAATCGGCGCAATTATATATATTGGTCACAATGAGTTTAACATTGAATAGGCCGGTGTCACTATAAAAATGCGTTGGCTCAAATGAATAGGCTGCTGTGCCATCGCCAAAATACCAGGCATGGCTGATGATTGAATCACCACTACTTAGGTTGATGAAATTAAAATGCGGATTTAATATTGATTGATGATAAGGATCAGGGGTAAATTCAGCATGAGGGACAGGCAAAACATAAACATAACTATATGAAGTATCGTCAGTACATTGATTGGAATTTGATGCAAGTAGTGTAACAGTAAAAGCACCTGTATCAGGATAGGTGTAAACCGGTGCTTCATCTGTTAATACATCACCATTGCCCATGTTCCAGATAAAATGATCGGCATAGGTGCTGTTATTAACAAGAGCTATGGTATGATTGCAACCATCAGGGTTTGGAATGTAAAAGGAGGCCAGTGGATCGGCAACTATAAGAACACTTTGCTGTGTAGAGTCACGACAGCCTGTTGGTGCGTCTGTAACAAAGAGGGTAATTGTATATAAGCCGGAATCTGCATACTGATGAATTGGGTCTGTAAATGATGATGTGGTGCCATCGCCGAAATGCCAGATACTTCCGAAAGAATTTACCGAAGTTGAAATGTTGTCGAACTGAAGCGTGTCTTTGTTGCATGTTACAGGAGGTACTGTAAAATCAGCTTTAGGTATTTCATGAATAGTGATAAAGCGATTGGCGGTATCAAGTCCGCATCCATATGCAATTTGTGTAATATTATATACACCTGCAATATTATATGCATAATTTATAGTATCACCGGTTGCAGTCGAACCGTCCCCTAAGTCCCAGTATATATAGGAGCCGGGCGTGGAATAACTTACTAATTCTAACGTATCGTTTTTGCAAATAGCGGTATTGCTCATGCTGAAGAAAGCATAAACAATACTTGGGTTAATTACAATAGAATCAAAGAATGAATCTATGCCGCAAATATTGGTAGCAGTTAGTGTTAGGTAGTAAATGGCACCTAGCGAATCAGCTGTAAATACCTGCGGTAACAATGCTGAATCCGATGAGATTGGCGTATTGTCAATGTACCAAACATATTGCCCGCTGCCACCTTGAGAAATATTGCTGAATTCAACTGTATCAGGTGAACATCCATCGCCTTGTGAATATCCTGCATTCGCAAAAGGAACCTGAAGAATATTAATCGGGTGTGAGTCTCCTGCAACACCACACCGGTTGAGTGTTTGCAGAATAATGTTATAGGTTCCTGTTGTACCCTGGGCCTGACTAAAGTATATGGTGTCAGGGATGAACGTTGTGTCCGTTATTCCATTACCATAATTCCATATATAAGATGTGTAACTAGTAAAGGAACTCAAATTGGTAACATGCAACGGTAAACCTGCACAAAGCGTGTTGGTATCAGTAGTGAAGGAAGCGTCGGGTGGACGAAGCACCGCAATGCTGTCTTGCAATGTGTCGCGGCATCCTGCAAGGTCAAGAATAATTAAAGAAACTAAATAGGTATCATCAATATTATATATATGAGTTGTTACTGTATTGGTGTCTGTTGCAGTTGCATCTCCAAAATCCCAGTAGGTATTGGTGTTCGGGGAAAGATTATTAAACTGGACTACATCTCCTTCACATACAGTATCAGGCAAAATAAATTGCGCAGACGTAGGAATGTTAACTGTTATTAATATCGTGTCTTTTGTAATACAAGTAGTGCCGGCATCAGTGTAAGAATAAACTAATGTATCGCCTGCGGGTGGAATTAATGCGACATTGTATTGCCCTGATGAAGTAGGATTATTAATTGCTGTTCCCGACCAAGCTCCATTAACAGGTGTGCCGCCTGTAAGTTGATATAGGCCAATGTTGTTACACAAAGCAATATCACTGCCCGCAGAAATATTCAGCCCTGAAACGATTATTAAAAAGGAATCACTTGTCTGGCAGTTTGTTCCTTCTGCATATATATATACTAGTTTATTGCTGTCGTTAACTGCAATGGAAGGGTCAAAATCTGCAACTGCTAATGGAGTTGTATTTCCATTTAAGTACCAGTTGCCGCCGGTTGGATTTGCAGTTAACAAATAGATTCCATAATCTTTACATACGATCGTGTCACCAGGTAATTGAAGCGTTGCTGGTTGAAAGACATTGAAGGTGTCTGTAAGCAGAATCGTATCACAATTATTCCAAACGGAAGCGGTAATTATGTACTCACCGGTATTCAATGCCTGAAAATCGGGAGGGTTTACGGAAATGTTATTATATATATTAACATTGTTGAGGAATACCTGCCAACTGTATCCGGAATCACTTGGGCTGGGATTAAAAGCAAAATAATTAAACCATTGAAACACAAAATTACTGTCGCAGCCGTCAGCAACCGGTAGCAGGGCTGTTGTAAAAAGTTGCGGAGATTCGCCAATGGAAACGGCAAAATTTTGTGGGGAGGTGCTGGGGCATCCAGCTGAAGAAGCTACTACAGATATAATATCGCTGCCGGGTGCGCCATAAAATATAGTGGGTGCCGGACTGGTGTTGTTGCCATTGGTAAATGTCCCTGTTGTTGTCCAAAAATAAGTTTGATTGGCAGGGGAGGTATTGGTAAAAGTTACGGTAAGTGTTCCGCATCCTGACAATGAATCAGGAGTCACCGTTAAGGATGGTGGTGCACTAACATAAAATGTATCCGTGATTGAATCGCTTCCACACATGGCGTCTGTTGCAATGAGTGTAACAACATAAGTTCCTAAGGTGTCATATAAAACAGCTGGAGGGTTTGCTGTATTGTCGGAAGAAGGGTTGCCTCCCGGGAAAAGCCAGGAGTAGCTGGCCACACTTCCGCTGATATTGAAATAATTCAAAGGTGCTAATGTGGCTGTGATACAGGAATCGGGAATGAAGCTTGTTAATTGTACATTAGGTCCGGGTAATAAAGTTATGCGGAAAGTGTCTGTTGCAGCAGGGCAAACGGCATTAGTGGTGGCTGATAATATAACATCATAATTGCCGGGTACATTATAGGAGATGATTGGTGAAGCGCTGCTGCTGTTCGTAGGAGGAACAAAAACACCTGGAGAAGGGACCGACCATGAATAATTTTGACTGACGACAGAAGTGTTATTAAAAGTTATTCCAATGCTATCGCAATCATTTAATGCAGAAGAAGTAATACTCACTTGCGGAGATTGATACACATGTAATGAATCAATAATGGTATCGTTTCCGCAAGGGCTTGTAACAATCAATGTTAATGGATAAACACCTGGTGAACTATAATTTATTAATGGAGGATTGGCTGAGTTGTCATTTGCAGGACTCCCGCCCGGAAACGACCATTGATAAGAAATGATGACGGTATCAGGATCATTGATAGCAAAAAAGTTTAACGGGTTTAGGTCGCCACTATCACATAAAGTGGGCGGTGCGGCTTGTGGAGTTAACCATGGTCCCTGATCAAATTTTAAAGTATCGCTCCAGTTGCAATTACCGCTAGGTAGAAAACAACATCCTGTTGCTGTAACATTGAATATATATAAACCAGGAGATGTTACATTAATTATCGGCTGAGCAATTGTATCATTATTGATAGCCGCAGTTGGATTTGAACTCCATTGATAGGTCAAAACGTTACTTGCAATCATGGTAGGCTGAAACGAGGCAGGAGCACAACTGTCTGCAACAATTGAAGGTGCAATAACTGTTGGTGGCCTAACTATGATCTGTTTCGCATAAACAGATGTAGCACAGTTATTCGTGATGGTTAATGTAATAGTATATGTTCCAGGTACAGTATATGTATCGTAAGGTGGTGGCGGAGGATTAACGGCCCCCAAGGTTGAATCACTGTAAACATTGCCATTACCCATATCCCATGAATAGTGTGCGTATTCTATTATTAAATTATTCGCATTGGAGCAGGTCTTGCTAAGGTTAAATGTAACGGGTTCATCCACACAAATAGTAGAAGGAGTGGCTGTGAATTCAGCATGTGGCCTGAATTTTATATAGATGGATGTCCCAAACGAATTAAGGCTATACCCGGCCGCGCAAGTGTCATAAAAGCCTACAACAATATCAACCTTTAGAAAACCATTGGTAACACAGGAGTCGGGCCTGAATTTATAAGTATTGTAAACGCATCCGGAAAAATTATTAGGATATACATTTATTGTTCCATCACCCCATGCAATAAAACTTGAGTCAACTGACCCCGACGTACCACCACTTCCAAAACCAACAGAATCACCTACACAAAATGAATTACTGGAGCCCGGGCAGTATGTTACATTCGGATTGATTGCCCCACAGGCATTGTCACCCGGAAAGGTAGTCCAGGGTTGTGCTGATGCCAGAAATGGCAACAAGAAAAACAAAGAAAACATCTTCAGGAAACGCAACATGGACGCTGGTTTTGGTCAGCCTATAATATATATAGTTTGGAAGGGCTAAGATACCCTTTTATTGGTTAGCAGTCAAGTAATGGCGATCTTCTCCATCAGTAAATACGGTAATAATTGAGCATCAAAAAAGGAACACAATTAGGAGCATTTTCAATGGTAAATCTAAGAAATGAAAAAGACATATTTTATGTTTTGAGCGCTTTAGCACGCCATTTTTTGTGAATACAATTGAAAAATGAGGTAAACAGCTCAAAAATCATGGTCGAAAAGGGAATATTTATTCACTGCACCACAGGAAGAATAGCCTTTTTTAATTTTTTGCGATTCGAAGGGAAGCCATGAGTTTGGAGAGTAAGTAAATTTTGCCTTCATAAATGCCATTCTGCAAGCCGGAGATATTGAGTTTTGTAATTTCTTCTGA
This sequence comes from Bacteroidota bacterium, assembly GCA_031418215.1. Taxonomy (GTDB): domain Bacteria; phylum Bacteroidota; class Bacteroidia; order AKYH767-A; family OLB10; genus JANOXC01. The sequence goes on along the minus strand of JANOXC010000103.1, from coordinate 129,397 downwards.
GAGGTTTTTTTCCTGAATGGTTTTACCATTAAGATCTTTGATGATGAAAACATAGCGTTCATTTTTTGTAAATGGCTGTATAGAAATCGTCAATGTTTCATTGGAAGGAACAGGGTAAGCTTTGAAAACAACAGGTTGGTTATTCACGTTGGCAACAGCTGTTGTAGTGGATGGTAAATAAGGATTGAGGTCAAATGATTTCAGTTGTGGTGGAACGTTAAAAATTAATTGCTGAAATCGTTCATTGGTAATGTAGCCGTTATTGTCGCCACGCAAATCTATCCCTTCCAACTGTCCCAGGCTGGCAGCGCTTCCAAGAGAAAAATATCGTTTATTGCCGCTAAAAAAGTTGTTGCCCTGATAATCATAAAGCATCCATACAAAACAGGGAGCAAGCCCGGTGTTGTCATATCCAAGCAAAGTGATAAGTCCGTCATCCTGTTTGGTTGCTGAAGTGATGAGGCAGTTAACATTAAAACTGTCCACTAACTGCGCAACATAGGTTCCCGCAGAAGAAGGGATTACATAATGTTTGGTGATTTTATTCACCCAGTCTTTGGTGAAAAGGTGAAGTGAATCATTTAAAAAGAAAAATGCTTCGCAATCAAATGAATTACTATTCAGGTGTGCAGTAAAATCATTTTGATCAGCATAACTGAAATTGATGATTTCGGCATTTACATTGGTTGCCGAGGAAATGAGATCTGAATTTGCAATTTTTAAAATGTGCAGGTCTGTTCTGTTTCCTGAATTGTTCCCAAAGTCGCCAATAAAAATGTGATCAGTGCTTTTTGCTAGGTCTTCCCAGTCAGTATTTGCTACTCCATTGATGCTGATTGTTTGAAGATTGCTGGGGTTAAGGCTGTCAATACGGTAAATGGAATGGTTAGTATTATCGACCTGTGTCCATAAATTGCCATTAAGGATGCAGACTCCGGAACTCTCATCAAGTACCGGTGATGCTAGATTGGTAAGCAGTGTCAGTGAAAGTGTGGTAGCAGTATAAACACAGGATCCGTCATTGGAAAGAGCTGTAGGATTATAATTTGTTGCTTGTGGGTCAGTGCATCCTGCTTGAGCGAATACTGCATTATTCATGCAGCTTAGCAGTAGGAATAGGGTAAAATGAAAGCGCATAATTGTTTTTTTTCAAAGATACTATTTGCGGGATTGAATATTTAAGCTCGGAATCTACATTTTTCAACTGATTTTCCTTTAATAATTAGTTTGAAGAGGAACGGTAGTTTTTGCACGAAGCGACGCACCAGTATAGGTTGTTTACCATCTGCTGTAATATCCGGGTTGACTTTTCAGAATTGCCAAGTATGATTTTGATCATGTTTAATGTCCCAATGCTTCATAGTAGAATAAGAAATAAATATAATTAAAATGTTCTTCATATTACTAGTTTAAATGAATATTACCTTTGATTGATATAAACTAAATATTTGAAATCATGAAAAAACAACTACTTCCGATTTTGATTTTATTTGTTATTGGATTTGCAAACACCGTTAATGCACAAAACCCTGTTCCTAATCCGGGTTTCGAAAATTGGACTACCGGCAATCCGGATGGATGGTTTGTTAATAATATACCAGGCTTTGCCGTGCCAATTACACAGGCAACACCACCACATAATGGTTCATTTGCATTAAAAGGGGAAGTAGTAAGTACACTTGGGGGTGACATTGTTCCGGTAATCGCATCAATGGATATGAATTTTGTTGGATTCCCTATTACCCAAGCTTTTGCAACACTGAGTTTCTATTACAAATTTAACAAAGTGACTACCGGGATATTTGGTGCTTTTGCCGCCATGTATGAAAATGGTGCGGGTGCAGGTGCCGCGGCGCAGGAATTTACTTCGTCAGTAACGTCATTTACACAGGCAAATATTCCAGTTTATTACAGCTCCTTTAATCCTGATACCTGCATAATCGAATTCGTATTAACCGACACTGTATTAACAACCCCTGCAATAGGGAATTATTTTATTATTGATGATGTGGCGCTCTCAGGTTTAGTGGGTGTTCAGGAGCAGCAAGCAATAAGTGAAATGAGTATTTCAAAAGTGCAACCGAATCCCGTAAATGATGTCTCTTATATATATTATTCGATTCCTCAACAAGGGGATATTCAATTTGCATTATATGATATCTCCGGAAAAACGTACAAGACAATTAACGTTCCAATGGAAACAGCGGGCAAACATAAAATCGAATTGGATGCTGCTGATATCCCAGCTGGATTTTACATTTTGAGAATGACTTCCGTCAGTGGTTATACAACTGCAAAAGTTCAAGTTGTGAAATAATATTTAAATGCCGATCGGACCTAAGTAGTAATGTAATTTAGTACAAATAAAATCAAAAGGGATTATCTGGTTCAATCCGGATATGCATTCTTAATAATAGGGCGCCAGGTTGTATATATATACAAATAGCCACTCAACACCAAAGCCCAGTAAAAATCCTGAATACACCTGCGAAGGAATATGTGCATTAAGCATAAGTCTGGCTGTACCAGTTATGCCTGCAATGATTAGCAGTAGAATAAGCGGGACTGACAATTGAAAGTTAAATAATGTGGCAAAGGCAAACAGCATTCCTGCTGTACCACCGAGAGCAATCATATGGATGCTTATTTTCCAGCGTAAGTTAATCAGGAATGCGATAAAGATTGCTAACGATGCCCCCATGATGATATTTCCGAAAACACGCGGCAAAGGGAGTTTGTTTAGCAAATACCATCCGGCAATATAAAATATAAGTGTACTTAAATATGGAATGTTTCTTTCAATTCGGCTCTCCATTTCCAGCGAATGAATTTCTTTTCTTTTAAGCAATAGAATAAAGGTCAGGGCAGGCATTAAAAAAGTGCTTGCAAACATCACTATATATAAAGCGTTCCGCAAGGCTGGAAAAATTGTATATGACATCCAAGTGCCTGCATTCAGCAAAATAATTGTACCGTAAATGGGCATTAACAATGGCTGAAAAAGGAATGAAATAATCTTGGCCCAACGAAGCGACATATATATTCTTGTTTATTAAATTATAGCTAAATTATTTTTCAGAAGGAAAATAAGCCGAATTGCAAGCGCTCTTGTAATTTTAAAGCTGTTTACGTAATCTCGCTACCGGTATGTTTAGTTGTTCGCGATATTTTGCAATTGTCCTCCGTGCAATGTTATACCCTTTATCATTCAGAATCTCCATTAACTTTTCATCAGGCAATGGTTTTCTTTTGTCTTCTGACTCAATGGCGTCCTGTAATATTTTTTTTACCTCACGACTTGATACTTCTTCGCCACTATCAGTAGTTAATGATTCGGAGAAAAAGGTTTTTAATAAAAATGTTCCATATGGACTTTCCACATATTTACTGTTGGCCACACGTGAAACGGTGCTGATATCAAGTGCAACAATGTCTGCAATATCTTTTAAAATCATTGGACGAAGTTTTCTTTCATCACCTTCCAGGAAATATTCACGTTGGTAATTGGCAATGGCATTCATTGTGGTGAGCAAGGTATGCTGGCGTTGCTTGATAGCATCAATAAACCATCGTGCTGCCTCAATTTTTTGTTTGATAAATGAAACGGCTTCCCGTGTTGATTTATTTTTTTTATCTGTTGAATAGGATTTAAGCATCTCCTGAAATGATTTGCTGATACGCAGGTCAGGATCGTTTTTTGAATTAAGGCTGATTTCTATTTCATCATTATTTACAATAAGAATAAAGTCAGGGGTAATCTGTGCGGATGTACGTGAATCTTCAGAAGATCCTCCGCCTGGTTTCGGATTCAAAGCAAGTATTTCATCAATACCGCTTTTCAACTGATCTTCCATAATACCCAATGAATGTGCAATCTTTTCATAGTGCTTACGTGAAAACTCTTCCATGTGATTTTCCAGAATATCAATGGCAATTGAAATGGATTTATCTGTATTTTTTTTACGATGTAACTGTATCAACAGGCATTCCTGCAGCGAACGGGAAGCGATTCCCGGAGGATCGAAAGTCTGAATCACTTTTAAAAGATGCTCCAGTTCCGTTGCATCAGTTATAATATTTTGTGTGAATGAAAGATCGTCAGCGATAGCAAATAAATCCCTACGTAAATAGCCGTCATCATCAAGGCTGCCAATCAAATGCTGCCCGATCAAATACTCTCTGTCGTCGAGATCACTCAGCCCTAATTGTGAGAGTAAAGCATCCTGGTACGATATAGTTACTACAACGGGTGATTCAGGTCTTTCATCATCTGCTGATGCGTTGTTCGCATTCAGCTTGTAGTAAGGTACATCATCATCTTCTATGTAATCAGCAATATCAAATGAATCCTGTTCTTTTAATGATTCCGTTACTTCCTCTTCTGAATATTCTTCTTTTTCCTCCTGCACTAATTCTTCTTCATTCGTAATTTCTGGTTCATCCTCCTGATCATTTTCTTTTGTCTCTTCTTCAGCAATATCATCAGGACTGCCTTCTTCCAGTGCAGGGTTTTCTTCCAGTTCTTCTTTAATGCGTTCCTCTAAAGATGCTGTTGGCACCTGCAACAGTTTCATCAGTTGAATCTGCTGAGGTGATAATTTTTGTAAGAGTTTCTGGTATAATCCCTGCTTTAACATAAGGCCACAAAGGTAATGCAGAATGCAGACATCCTTCGCAAAAATGCTATGGATGATGAAAAATTAAAAATGCAGAATTAATATTGTATTGAATAACAAGTACAATTTAGTTAATTCACTAACCGTTGAAAAAAAATCCTCAAAAATTTCCCCATAGTCAGCTTTTCAAAAGCTATAATGTCTGTGTAATCCATTAATCAGTTTAAACTGCGGTCAAAATTCAGCATTCTTGGGTGTACGTGGAAATGGAATCACGTCCCTGATATTAGTCATGCCGGTAACAAACAATACCAAACGTTCAAAACCCAGCCCGAACCCTGAATGTGGGCAAGCGCCAAACTTACGCGTATCCAAATACCACCACATTTCTTTTTCAGGAATGTGCATCTCTTTCATTCGCTGAAGCAGCTTGTCATAATTTTCCTCACGTTGCGATCCGCCAATAATCTCACCGATCCAGGGGAATAAAATATCCATCGCACGAACCGTTTTGCCATCATCATTTTGTTTCATGTAAAAAGCTTTGATGGTCTTTGGATAATTGGTTAAAATCACCGGGCCTCCAAAATGTTCCACTAAATAATTCTCATGTTCTTTTTGTAAGTCAGTACCCCAATCAACTTTATATTCAAATTTTTCATTGCGTAATTTTAAAATCTCGACTGCTTCAGTATACGTCAGTCTTTTAAATGGTTTTCCAATCACTGATTGCAATCGGCCCAGTAATTCTTTGTCGTATAAGTTAGTTAAGAACGCAATGTCATCTGCACAATGTTCCAGTGCATATCCAATTACATATTTCAGCAGGTCTTCTGCAACATCCATGTTACCATCAATCTCACAGAAAGCCATCTCGGGTTCAATCATCCAGAATTCTGCAAGATGGCGCGGTGTATTACTGTTCTCGGCTCTGAAAGTGGGGCCGAATGTATATATATTCCCCAATGCCATGGCACCGAGTTCTCCCTCCAGCTGACCGGAAACAGTGAGGTTGGTTTCTTTTCCAAAAAAGTCTTCCTTGTAGTTAATTGTACCATCTTCATTCAACGGTGGTTTGTTCATGTCAAGTGTTGTCACGCGAAACATTTCTCCGGCACCTTCAGCATCAGAACCTGTAACAATGGGCGTATGCAAGTTGTAAAATCCCCTGTCATTGAAAAAACGGTGGATGGCAAAAGCCAAATGATGGCGAATACGGAAAACAGCACCAAAAGTATTGGTGCGAGGACGTAAATGCGCAATTTCACGGAGGAACTCCATCGTATGTTCCTTTTTTTGCAATGGATAAGTATCAACATCTGCTTCTCCATAAATTTCAATCTGCACGGCTTGTATCTCTACTGATTGCCCCTTGCCCTGCGATTGTACCAATACTCCATTGGCCATTATACAGGCGCCGGTACTTATTTTTTTCAAAATCGACTCTTCAATTTGTGAAGGGTCAACTACAATTTGGATATTATTGATAGTGCTACCATCATTCAATGCAATAAAAGAAACATTTTTATTACCACGGATCGTGCGGACCCAGCCCTTCACCGTTACGGAAGAACCTACCATTTCGCCTTTTAATAATTTAACAACTGAAATATGCTGCATATTGACTTTTTTTAGAGGCGGCAAATGTAGCAGATATGGGAATAGCCGGTGGCGATTTGTTAGATTTGAATCGCTTAGACATTCATATTCTGTATTGAAAATTGATCCTATTTCAATTTTTTTTGAGAAAAGGCAATTTTATGGACCAATTACGTTACTGATGCATTGTCATTAAATCGTACCTTTGCAAGGCTTTGCAATTGACTGCTAATAACTTCCCATCTTATAAATGAAAAAAGTAACAGCCGGACCCCTTCTTGATAAAATCGAGATCCCATCTGATTTACGAAAGTTAAAACCCGTTGAGCTTAAGCAATTAAGCGAGGAGTTGAGGCAATTTATTATTGATATTGTATCAGTAAATGGAGGGCATTTTGGTGCTAGTTTAGGGGTTGTAGAGATGACAGTAGCCTTGCATTATGTTTTTAATACTCCTTATGATCAACTTGTATGGGATGTGGGTCACCAAGCTTATGGGCATAAGATTTTAACAGGCAGAAGGAATGATTTTCATACCAATCGAATTTATAAAGGGATCAGTGGTTTTCCGAAAAGAAGTGAAAGCGAATATGACACCTTTGGGGTAGGACATAGCTCCACCTCCATCTCAGCCGCATTAGGCATGGCCGTTGCTTCCCGTTTGAAAGGCGAGAAAAAAAGGCAACACATTGCTGTAATTGGCGATGGGGCCATGACGGCAGGATTGGCTTTTGAGGCACTGAATCATGGAGGTGTTGAAAATTCCAATTTGCTCGTAGTCCTGAACGATAATTGTATGAGCATCGACCCGAATGTGGGTGCATTGAAGGAATATTTGACAGATATTACTACTTCTGAGACTTATAATAAAGTAAAAGATGAAGTATGGAAAATGCTTGGCTTGGTAAGCAAATTCGGTCCTAATGCACAAGCTATTGCTGCAAAAATCGAGAATGCCGTTAAGCATGCTTTGTTGAAACAGAGTAACCTGTTTGAGTCCTTGAAGTTTCGTTATTTCGGACCTATTGATGGTCACGATGTTGATCATATGGTGAAGGTTTTAAATGACCTGAAAAAAATTCCCGGACCTAAAATTTTGCATTGTTTAACTGTTAAAGGGAAAGGGTATAAGTTGGCTGAAGAAGATCAAACAAAGTGGCATGCCCCCGGTTTGTTTGATAAAATTACTGGCGAAATTGTTAAGCCAAAAGTTGAAAAGCCTCAACCACCAAAATACCAGGATGTATTCGGTCATACGATTGTTGAGTTGGCAGAAATGAATTCAAAGATTGTTGGCATTACACCTGCTATGCCAAGTGGAAGTTCGCTGAATATTATGATGAAGGCCATGCCTGACCGGGCATTTGATGTGGGTATTGCTGAACAACACGCTGTAACTTTTTCTGCTGGAATGGCAACACAAGGCTTGATTCCTTTTTGCAATATATATAGTTCATTCATGCAGCGAGCTTATGATCAGGTTGTGCATGATGTAGCATTACAGAAACTGAATGTGGTATTTTGTTTAGATAGGGGTGGACTTGCCGGTGCTGATGGTCCAACACATCACGGTGCATTTGATTATGCTTATTTCCGTTGCATACCAAACATGATTGTTTCAGCACCTATGAATGAGCAGGAATTGCGCAACCTGATGTATACGGCACAACATAACAACATGGGCCCATTCTCCATTCGATATCCCAGGGGAAATGGGGTGATGGTAGATTGGCGAAAACCATTTGAAGCTATTCCTGTTGGAAAAGGTCGTAAGTTGCATGGTGGTGAAGAAGTGGCAATATTAACCATTGGTCACCCGGGAAATTTTGCTGTAGAAGCTTGTGATTTGTTAGCTAAAGAAGGAGTGTACCCAGCTCATTACGACCTGCGTTTTGTAAAGCCTTTAGATCAGGTCATGTTGCATGAAGTATTTTCTTTGTATAAAAAAGTGATTACTGTTGAAGATGGTTGTATAATGGGTGGATTTGGTTCTGCTGTTGCAGAATTTATGATCGACAACAATTACACCGCATATTTTATCCGCCTTGGAATACCTGATGAATTCATTGAGCACGGAGAACAGAAAGAATTGTACAGGGAGTGTAATTTTGATGTGCAGGCCATTGCTGATGCGGTAAGGCAACTAGCCGCTGTTAAGGTGGAAATCTAAAAAACAAAATATTTTTCTTTTTGTCATGCTGAACCAACTGCTTGCAGTTGAAGTGAAGCATCTCTCGATCATCAATGAAGAATATAACATCTTGTAAAGCAAACAACCTGCTCATGTCAAAATCCAGAGATCCTGCGTTGGCACTCAGGATGACAAAAAATGGTATTCGATAATTTGCTATCCAAGGTTGGCATCCCCTCCATTCATTCTTCAATCAGACAATAGTAGTTCTTCAATCACCTTAGGAAAATGTTTCATCTCCAATTGATGAATGAGTGTTGCAATATTTTGTGGTGAATCATCAGGATAAAGCGGAGTCTTTGCCTGGAAAATCAAATCACCTTCATCATAATGCTCGTCGACATAATGAACTGAAATGCCTGTTTCCTTTTCTTTTGCCTGATGTACTGCTTCATGAACGTGCATGCCATACATTCCTTTTCCTCCATATTTTGGTAGCAAAGCAGGATGAATGTTGATTATTTTTTTTTCGAAGGCATGAATTATTGACGGGGGAACTAATTTTAAAAATCCCGCCAGAACAATAAAATCTATATTTCTTTTTTGTATTTCAGTTAGTAACTCTTGTGGGTGTTGCCACCCTTCTTTATCAATATATAAAGCCTCAACTACATGTTTTTTAGCCACATTAAAAACCCCTGCCTCCTTCCTGTCGCTAACCATTAAACGAATTTTAATAATTGGGTGACCGGAGAAATAACGGCAAATGTTGTCAGCATTACTTCCTTTTCCGGATGCGAAAATTGCTATATTTTTCATTATTTAACAAGGACAAACCTAGTGGATTATTTCAAAACAAACACATGCTTAAGTGCAAATTGTTGTTAAGAAGCATAATTGGTAGTCTAATTATTTAGCCGAAAGAATAATTAGTTATTTGTTTTAAAAAATGGTTGAAATCAAACGTCAGATTAATAGCTTTGTGAGTAACATCGTTATTGTGTACCTCAACTGCCATTCCTATTACAGCTTTAAATTCGGGATAATGAGTCCTGAGCAATTGCTTTTGGAAGGAGTGAAGCAGGGAGCTTCTTCAATTGCGCTTACAGATATAAATAATACTTCCGGGATACTGGATTTTTTTCGGCTATCTCAGCATCATGCAATCAAGCCAATTGCAGGGATCGACTTTAGGAATGGAGTAGCGCAACAATATGTGGGGTTGGCAAAAAATATTGACGGGTTTAATAAGTTGAATCGATTTTTGTCAGCACACCTTCATGCCGGTAGTTCTTTTCCTGCACAAGCACCTTCATTTGAAAATGTATTTATTGTTTATCCAGCTACATCATCTGTTGCATCTCAGATTACTAAAGGTTTTCTGAAGGAGAATGAATTTATTGGAATCAGCCCTTCAGAGATCAGCCGTATGCCATTTTCAAAATTGAGAATGTATCCCGAGAAATTGGTAATCATGTCAACAGTTACATTCCGTAATAAAACCGATTTTAATACACATCGGCTGTTGCGCGCCATAGATAAAAACACTTTGTTAAGTAAACTACTTGTTAATGAACAGGCAAATGCCAACGAGGTAATGCTATCGAAAGAACAACTAAATAATATATATCGCGATTACCCGTTGATTCTACGGAATACAGAGAAAATACTGGATGAATGCAATATTGATTTTGAATTTGGTGTAAATAAAAACAAAAAATATTTTACGGGAAGTGCTGATGGTGATCGTGAGCAACTATTGCGGCTTTGCGAAGAGGGATTGTTTAAACGTTATCCTGCAACTGCAGAACAGAACAGGCCAAGACTGGAGAAAGAGATCAGGATGATTTATGAAAAAGAATTTGCATCTTATTTCCTCATTAACTGGGACATAGTAAGCTTCGCACGCCACATGGATTATTATTATGTCGGAAGGGGAAGTGGAGCCAATAGCATTGTTGCTTATATCTTGAGAATAACAGATGTTGATCCTGTTGATCTGGATTTGTATTTCGAACGCTTTATAAATCCTTCACGTATTAACCCGCCTGATTTTGACATTGATTTTTCTTGGAATGAAAGAGATGCAGTGATTGATTACATTTTCAAAAAACATGGAACAGATTTTACGGCATTGCTGGCAACTTACAGTACTTTTCAATCAAATTCTGTAGTGCGTGAATTAGGCAAAGTCTTTGGTTTACCAAAAGGGGAGATCGATGCTTTACCTGATAAATTTATTGATATCAAATCAAAGGACCCCATCATAAATCTTGTTTTTAAGTACAGTAATTACATACATGATTTTCCCAATCATCTCAGCATTCATGCAGGAGGGATTATTATTTGCGACAAACCGGTGTATAATTACACAGCTACTTCGCTGCCCCCTAAAAATTTCCCCATTACCCAATTTAGTATGCTGGAAGCGGAGGATGTTGGCCTTTCAAAATTTGATATTTTAAGTCAGCGCGGTTTAGGAAAAATAAAGGATGCAGTGGAGATCATCACTAAAAACCGTAAGGTAGAAATTGATATCCACAATGTGGAACGGTTCAAACAAGATGAAGCCGTCCGGACAAACCTGCAGGAAGCAAATCTAATTGGCTGCTTTTATGTGGAATCTCCGGCGATGCGAATGCTTCTCACAAAATTGCGCGCTTCTACCTATCTTGATTTGGTAGCAGCAAGTTCGATCATCCGGCCCGGGGTAGCACAATCAGGCATGATGCGGGAATATATATTGCGCTTTCATGATCCATCGCGCAGAAAATATATATTGCCATTGATGGAAGAGTTGATGAAAGAAACTTTTGGCGTAATGGTTTATCAGGAAGACGTAATTAAAGTAGCCCATCATTTTGCCGGATTGTCATTAACAGAAGCCGACATGCTCAGAAGAGGTATGAGTGGTAAATACAGATCAAGAGCGGAGTTTCAGAAAGTGGAACAACAGTTCTTTTCTAATTGCAGGGAGAAGGGATATGCGGAAGATATTACCAAGGAAGTCTGGAGACAGATTGAGAGTTTTGCGGGCTATGCTTTCTCAAAGGGACACAGCGCCTCTTATGCTGTGGAAAGTTATCAATGCATGTTTTTAAAAACCTATTATCCGTTGGATTACATGGTTGCCGTAATCAATAATTTCGGTGGGTTTTATGCAACAGAATTTTATGTACACGAAGCAAGATTGTGTGGAGCTGTTATTCATGCACCTGATATCAACATCAGTGAATATGAAACTATAATCAATGGAGATGATATTTATCTTGGTTTTATGCACATTGCTGAATTAGAACGAAATGTAGCTGATCAGGTGCTTTCAGAGCGGAATAAAAATGGTGAATTTCTTTCCTTGTCTGATTTCATGAAGCGCATCAACATTGCTGTGGAGCAATTACGGACGCTCATTCGTATTGGTTCATTTCGTTTTACGAAGAGAAGTAAAAAGCAGCTGCTATGGGATATCCATACTGTAATAGGCTCAGAGAAAAAAACAACGGCACACATGGAATTGTTCGAAGGCGGTAACAAGGAGTTTGTTCTGCCTGAACTAAATAGTCATCAATTGGATGATGCGTTTGATGAATTGGAAATACTTGGTTTCCCACTTTGCTCACCATTTGATTTGTTGAAAGAGAAACTACCCTCGGATTTGTTGGCCGCTGATTTGAAAAACAATTTAGGGGAGGTTGTCGATATTGTTGGATATCTTGTTACACGAAAATATGCCCGTACCAAGAATGGTGATGAAATGAACTTTGGAACATTTTTAGATCGGACGGGCAAATGGATTGATACTACACATTTTCCACCTGTCGTTAAAAGATATCCATTTACAGCCAGACGAAGTTGTTATCATATCACCGGTAAAGTTGTCGAGGAGTTCGGTTTTTATAGTATTGATGTAATGCAAATGAAAAGGCTTGATATGCTTACCAGAGAGGATCTTGAAACAAAAAACAGTAGTTTAAAGGAAAAAGTAAAAGGATAAAATAAAGACAATGTAAAAGGTGTTTCTTCTAAATGATTTTTTATTGTATTGAGTAGTTTAGTTTATAATTTCGATTGATCTTTCAAAATGCAAAAGTTCGCCATCGTTGATATTGAAACTACCGGATCTTATGCCGGCGCTCATGACATTACGGAGATTGCTATCATTATTCATGATACACAAAAAGTAATTGATTCCTTTTCAACGCTCATTAATCCTGAAGCTAATGTATCTCCGTTTGTTACAAGGTTGACAGGTATTACGAATGAGATGCTGCGTGGAGCACCGAAATTTCATGAAGTGGCCAAACAGATTTGGAATATGACTGATGATGCCATTTTCGTTGCGCATTCTGTAAATTTTGACTATACTTTTATTCGTGAGGCATTTAAAAGCCTTGGTGCCGATTTCCGCAGAAAGAAATTATGCACGGTGCGATTAAGTCGAAAGTTATTTCCGGGCCATACTTCTTATAGCTTGGGAAATATTTGCAGCAGTCTGGGTATCGCAATTGAAGACCGGCATCGCGCTATGGGTGATGCAGCAGCAACAGTCAAATTGTTTGAGTTGTGCTTATCACACGATAAGGAAGGAATCATTCACCAGGCATTAAAGAAGAATTCAAAAGAGGCATTGCTTCCTCCAAATCTTTCAAAAGAGGTTTTTGATTCATTGCCGGAAAAAACAGGTGTTTATTATTTTCATGATGAAAAAGGGAAAGTTATTTACGTAGGAAAGGCGATTAATATCAAGAGTAGGATTTATTCGCATTTTACCGGCAACGGAACAACACGACTCGCTTTCAAAGCAGCTATTGCAAATATTACTTATACAATTTGTGGTACAGAGCTAATCGCATTGTTGTTGGAGTCAGATGAGATCAAGCGTCTTTATCCAATATATAATGCAGCACAAAAACGCGATCGCGGAAATTATATATTAACCGAGTACTTCGATAACAAAGGAGTACACCATATTGTGTTTGCAAGAAATCACCGATCATTATCGGCACTCACCACTTTCAGGAGTTTTGATGAAGCAAGAAATTTCATGCATGCATTTATTGAGCAATATGAATTATGTCCTAAGTATTGCGGCATGCAATCATCTCTGGGAGCATGTTTTGATTACCAAGTCAAAAAATGTAAAGGTGTTTGTAATGGGGCAGAAGATATTGAAAGTTACAATAAAAGAGTTGCTGTTGCATTGGGAAGCTTTGATGAATCGCGCGAAACAAAACTAATTGTTGATGAGGGCAGAGAATGGAATGAGAAATCAGTCGTGTTGATTGAACAGGGAATCTATCAAGGCTTTGGATATTTTGAATCAACAATCAAAATTGACTCTATAGAAAAAGCAAAGGAAATCATTCGCCCACTTAAACACAATGCCGATATACAAAGGATCTTAAATGCATGGGAAAAAAAGATGTTGAGCAATGATAGCTAGGGTCTACACTTTTACATTAGGCTGAATAGTGCTTTGTTCCGGTTGACTATCATTAGCAAGGATTTTTTATAAAGAGTCTCAAAGAAATCAGCATTGGACTCTTTAGCCTGGTATAAAAAAGAAAACCGCCCCGGATCCGGAGCGGTTTAAATCATTAACAACTACTAATTTCTTAGTGAGCTGCTGTGTCAGTCATCATTGCTGAAGAATCAGCTACTGGAGCTGGAGCTTCCTCCATTGGAGTTTCAGTAACTACTGCTGAAGAATCTGTAGCTTCAGTAGATTCAGCAGTTTTGCTGCCGCAAGAAGATAATGCCACTATAACAGAAGCCATAGCGAAGAAGGTTGCAACTTTTTTCATTGTGTGTTTTACGTTTAATTGTTATTTGTTAACCTTTATACCTACAAGGCAAAAAAGTAACCCTTTGGTAAAAACTAAATTATATATTATTGTTTAATGTATTGATAATCAATAATAAAAAATACAAATTGGATTGGTCTTGTGCCACCACTTAAAAATTTTGGTGTTCTTTGGGTTACTTTTTCAAACAATTGATATTAATACACGACAGTATGAAACAGGTGCAACCTGTAGAAGAGGATAATCTGGTATCATCGCTCAGGTTAAAAGATGAGCGAGCATTGAAGTTGGTTTATCGCCAGCATTATGCAACGATTACCAATATGGTGATGAATAATGGGGGATCGTTGCAGGAAGCAAAAGATGTTTACCAGGATGCTGTTATCGTTCTTTATGAAAAGCTGCAGGATGATCAGTTTGAACTGAATTGCCAGATTAAAACGTTTCTCTATTCCGTAAGCCGTAATATCTGGTTGAAGCAATTAAAGGTTCGTAAAAAGTTTGAAGGAACCATAGTTGATACAGAGGAGATTCCAGAACAGATTTGGGAATCAGCAATGGAGTCTGAAGACCGTTATCAGGCGCTTGCATTAGCGTTGGCATCTTTAGGAGAACCTTGCAATAACATCATGCGTGATTTTTACATCAATAAGTCTTCAATGGAAGAGATCACGGAAAAGTTTGGATATACTAATACAGACAATGCCAAGAACCAGAAGTATAAATGTTTGAAGAGATTGAAAAAACTTTTCTTTAGTTATTATAACCTCGGAGGGATAGCAAATGACGAACAATAGGGAAACAGATGAGTTGATTGAGCGTTATTGCAACAGTCAGCTTACAGTTGAAGAGTTGAAGATTTTTGAGCAATGGCTGGAAAGTGATCCATTGTTGCTGAAGGCGGTAAAAGATCATCAATTAATAATGGGTGCTTTTGATACTATTGCCGGCCGTGCTGAATTAAAAAATAAACTGATTGCGATACAGGAGGAGATGGAAGTTTCCGCTCTTGATTTTAAAGCACCACTTAAAGTAGTTGAGAAGGAGCCTTCTGTCATCAGGAAGTTTTATCGCAGATATCGTATAGTTTCGATTGCCGCTGCTGTTTCTGTTGTTGCTGTAACGGGTACATTACTTACGGGCGCATTAACTGGCCTTTTCAGCACACGTCAACAAAGTGCCTATCAGGCTTTACGTCTTGAGGTAGAAAGGTTAAAACGTTCTCAGCGAGCAATTATCAATGGTATTCAGGTTGCAAAAGAATCAAATGATGAGCCTGAAATAGCCAGTGGATTTATTGGTTCAGGATTGGCATTGTCCAGCAACGGTTATGTGCTAACGAGCTACCACGTTATAAAGGATGCCCGTAAAATATATTTAAGTAATAACAAGTTCGAGCAGTTGAATGCCGAGGAAGTTTATACCGATGAAAGTCTGGATGTGGCGATTTTAAAAGTTAGTGATGCAGATTTTAAAACATTTGGAGATTTGCCTTATGTCTTGAAGAAATCACTGGCCGATCCGGGCGAGAAGGTTTTTACACTCGGTTATCCAAGGGAGGAAGTGGTATATAATGAAGGGTCGGTTAGTTCGTGTTCAGGATTTGAAGGTGATTCTACTTCTTACCAGATTTCAATACCTGTTAACCCGGGAAACAGTGGTGGTCCATTGTTTGATAATCAGGCAAATCTGGTGGGTATTATATCAGGAAGAAATGCAGGGGCAGAAGGAGCTTCATTTGCAATACAGTCGAAGTGGATCATCGATTACCTGAAACACCAAGAATTAAATAATTCGGTCTCATTTACAAGCAGTAAAAATTTGAAGGGATTGGATAGATCAACACAGATTAAAAAACTGAAAGATTTTGTCTTTATGGTTAAGGTTTTTAACTGACCCTGACCCGGTTCAATTTTATATATAATCCTCCCAGGTACTCGGGGGGATTTTTTTTTAATGGTTTGCAAGCTGAACTTAACTGATACCTTTAAAAGCTGCCAAAAAGGGTCTATAAATGACCTTTCTTTTATACATTTGCTCGCCTTCCCAAGCAATTATGCTAAGTACTATTAAAACAATTTTCTTAACTATTGCATTCGTTTTATGCCTCCCTGCTTTTTCCATCGGGCAGCGTGCGTGGAATTTACAACAGTGTGTTGAGCACGCTTTGAAAAATAATATTTCAGTAAAGCAAAGTGAGATCAGCATGGAACAGGCTAAAATTTCAATGCAACAAAAGAAGTGGCAGTTGGTCCCGTCACTTAATGGAAGTGTATCTGATAATTATAATTTCGGTCGTTCAGTTGATCCTACAACTTATAGATATACCAATGAACAGATTCAATCAGCAAATTTTTCTCTATCCAGCAACCTAACGCTTTTCAATGGTTTTCAATTGCAAAACGAGCTCAGGCAAAGTCAGCTTGATTATATGGCAGGTAAATTCGATCTGCAAAAGATAAAGGACGATATTTCTATTAATGTCACTTCGGCATTTTTACAGGTTTTATATGCAAAAGAGCAATTAGGCTCTGCCAGAAATCGTTTAAATCAATCGGAAAAAGAACGTGACCGAACAAAGGCGCTAACAGAAGCAGGTTCACTTACACAAGGTAATTTTTTAGATGCTGAGGCACAATTGGCAAACGATGAGCTTGCCGTAATAAATGCCGAAAATCAATATGTTATAGCAAACCTTAGTCTCGCTCAATTACTTGAATTAGATTCTTCTGATAGCATGAAAGTGGAGGAGCCGGTTACGAATTTTCCTGATGTGTCAATCCTCTCCCAATCATCACAGGAAATATTTCAGATGGCAGAACAGTCTTTGCCGGAAATGAAAGGTTCTATATATAAAGTGAGAAGCGCTGAAAAAGGATTGGCCATTGCAAAAGGGGCCCGGTCGCCACGATTAAGCATGTTTGGCTCTATGAGTACAGGATACTCCAGTGCTGCACAACGCCCGTTTGGCACGCCAACATTATTGGGCCTTTTTCCTAATGGGGACCAAACTACCTCAGGAGAAGCAGTGTTGTCCCCTTTATATTCTTTTCAAACAGAGAAAACGTCCTTCAGCGATCAATGGGATCAAAATAATAATAAGGCTGTCGGATTTAGTTTGAGTATCCCTTTGTTTAATGGTTGGTCGGTAGGGAGCAACATCAGCAGGGCCAAGCTTAACCTGAAGAATGCTGAATATGGATCAGAACTAACACGTAAACTTGTCTATAAAAGTATTCAACAGGCATATGCAGATGCAATTGGAGCACAAAAGAAATTTGCTGCTGCACAAAAAAGCAAGGATGCATTATCCGCATCGTTCAACTATACAGAAAAGAAATACAATGCAGGGTTAATCAGCTCCCTTGATTTCTTAACAATTAAAAATAACCTGGCAAGAGCGGAGTCTGATTTTATTCAGGCAAAGTATGATTATATATTCCGTGTAAAAGTACTTGACTTTTATGCCGGTAAACCGCTTACTTTATAATTTATATATATTCTGAAAAAAGTTAATTCGAAACATGGCAACTACAAATAAACGCTGGCGAAATATTGGCATTATTACCGCAATAATTATTGTGTTGCTTGCCGTTGCAAAAAGTGTTGGCTGGTTGGGAAACAATGATGCTTTGAAAGTGAGTACTGAAAAGGTTTCGCGCCAGGACATTATTGAAACTGTTTCTGCCAATGGAAAAGTACAGCCCGAAGTGGAGGTGAAAATTACGGCTGATGTTTCAGGTGAATTGGTTGACCTTTTCGTAAAGGAAGGGGACCTCGTTAAAAAAGGAATGCTGATGTGCAGGATTAACCCTGACATATATTTATCGGGGCTTGACCGTGTTAGTGCGGCACTAAATGGGTCAAAGGCAAATTTGGAAAACAGTAAATCCCGATTAAATCAGTCGCAGTCACAATTTATTAAATCAGAAGCAACATATAATCGCAACAAAAAACTTTATAATGACGGTGTGATATCAGCTTCTGATTGGGAAGCTATTAATTCAGCTTATGAAGTAGCCAAGTCAGAAGTAGATGCTTCACGCCAAAGTGTTGCAGCAGCTGAGTATAATGTAAGGAGTGCTGAAGCATCATTGAAGGAAGCAAAAGAAAACTTGAATAAAACTTCCATTTATGCTCCTGTTGATGGAACCATTTCAAAACTTAATGTAGAAAAAGGGGAAAGAGTACAAGGAATTAGCGGCTTACAGGGAACGGAAATTCTGCGTATTGCAAACCTGAATGAAATGGAAGTAAGTGTTGATGTAAGTGAAAATGATATTGTAAGAGTAGTGTTGAATGATACTGCAACAATTGAAATAGATGCTTATCTTGAAAGAAAATTTAAAGGAATTGTAACTGAGGTTGCAAACTCAGCAAATGTGAGTGGCGTAACATCAACAGATCAAGTAACAAACTTTACTGTCAAGATTCGAATCCTTCGGGAATCATATATCGATCTTGTGCCTGCAGATCATCTTGATGAAAGTCCATTTCGTCCAGGGATGTCTGCAACAGTGGATATACAAACCAAGTCAGTGCTTAAAGTGCTAGCGCTACCAATACAAAGTGTTACTACAAGGGATACAGCCAAAGCTGAAAAGAATGCTAAAGGTTCTCAGGGCGGTAAAGATGCAGATGTTGAATCCACTGAAACAGATAAAGAAAAAATGATTGAATGTGTTTTTATGATGGACCATGACAAGGTGAAATTGGTTCCGGTAAAGACGGGTGTTCAGGATAGTAAGTATATTGAGATTATGAAGGGGATGAAAGATGGTGATGAAGTTGTAGTTGCTCCATTCAATGCTATTTCTAAAACATTAAAAAATGGCACCATCGTAAAAGTTGTTCCTAAAGGTGAACTTTTTGAAGGCGAAAAATCAAAGGAGTAATTGTGGCCCTTATTTTACACATCGAAACAGCAACAACCGTTTGCAGTGTTGCATTGTCTCAAAACGGTAAGCTGGTTGCTGAAAAGCATTCAATAGAATCACGTGCACATGCACAACTACTAACCATTTTTATTGATGATTTGTTTGCAGATGCAGGTTTTACATTTAAACAACTGGATGCTGTATGTGTAAGCAAAGGACCCGGTTCGTACACAGGCTTAAGGATTGGTGTAGCTGTTGCAAAGGGATTATGCTACGCATTGGATAAACCTTTGATAGCAATCAATACATTGTTTTCAATGACGGTATGTATGAAGGAGCAGTATCAGCAAATGAGTTCTGTTGAGGAAGACACTTTATTGTTTTGCCCGCTGATCGATGCCAGAAGGATGGAGGTCTATACAGCGATTTATAATGCTCAGTTGCAGGAAATTTCCAAAACCAATGCACTGATTATGGACAATAATTCATTCATAGATTTTAAAGATAAAAAGTTGATTTTTTTTGGTGATGGTGCTCAAAAATTAAAAGCGGTAATAGCGCCAAAGATCAATGCTGAATTTATTGACGAATTTATTTTGAGGGCTAATGGCATGGTTGCAGAAGCCAACCGTCGTTTCCATACCCAACAATTTGAAGATTTAGCCTATTTCGAACCTTTCTATCTGAAAGAATTTGTTGGAAATAAGGGTGCTTAAGCCTTCTTTTTACTAGTTAATTTTAACTAATCAGCAACGGAATTGGCCCTTTCGATTAAGAAATTGACTGATTCAGGGGCATTGCAGAGGTATCTTACCAAATAGTTTGTTACCTTTGAGAGGCAAATCCCTTATCTTAAGCCTTTCATAAATCCTGATGAATAAAAGATTACTTGTTGTTTTATTTCTTTTGTGGAGTATTAAAGGATGGGGGCAGATCGTAGTTACCTCACAGAGTATTTTTTTGGCCCAAAGTGTAATCAACACGAAGTTTCTGAGCCCTTCAGGAGTATTTCCCGGAAGTGTTCAAAATGTAAGCTGCACCAGTGGATTTGCCGGAAGGTTTGCCACATTTACCGGCACTTCCAATATCGGTTTTACAGAAGGAATTATTTTATCTACAGGCAATACATTAAATATCCCTAATCCTGCAGGTAACCAGGTAGATGATGGCAATAATTGTGGTCCAAATTATGCAACACAATGCCCTGATGTGCAATTGCAATCACTAACTCCGGGCAATGCTATTAATGATGTTACAATATTGGAATTTGATTTTCAACCTTTGACTGATACCGTAAAGTTTGAATATGTATTTGCCTCAGAAGAGTATCCTGAATATGTATGTAACTTTAATGATGTTTTTGGTTTTTTTGTGACTGGTCCTAATCCGGCAGGAGGAAATTATGTAAACAAAAATTTTGCTTTGATACCCGGAACTAATTTGCCTGTTTCTGTTAATTCCATCAACCCCGGCACACCCGGGGCAGCATCAGGTGGTGGTACATGCAGTGGTCCCGGCCAGTCTTTGGCATATTCTAGTTTGTACACAAACAATACCGGAAGTACAATCATTTTTGATGGTTTTACAAAGGTGCTTTCAGTTACTATCCCTGTAAATATTTGTTCGGTTTACCATTTGAAAATGGGCATTGCAAATGCAAAAGATGGTGTGTTTGAATCTGCTGTTTTCTTAAAGGCTTATAGCTTCGGTGGAAGTTTTAATATTCCAATAACAGCGTCAGGTGGTTCAAATGCAACAACTAATGGTGCTACAATTTGTCCCGGAGATACAGTTACATTATGTGCGCCTAATTCTTACAATTATTTATGGTCGGGAGGAGCCACTACACAATGTATTAATGTAGTTTATCCTGATACCGGTAATTATGGTATTCAGGTACTCAATCCTAACCAAATTTGCTTCGCATCCAGCGGTACACTTTTTCATGTTGGTTCAAGCAACCCTGATACAACTGTTTCAGTAAATGGTCCTTTAACACTTTGCCCCGGTGACAGTGTTCAGTTAACAGCAAATGCAGCCAGTACAAGTTATACTTGGTCGAATGGTGCCGGTACACAAAGCATTTGGGTGAATGCTCCCGGAACTTATAATTGCACCTTTGTTGATACAGGCGGATGCGGAAATGTTATTAGTGAAACGGTTGCGGTGTATTCAAGTTCTGTAACACCAACTATTGTGGCTTCAAGTGGCACTACAATTTGTCCCGGAGCAACTGTAACGTTGAATGCCTTTCCTCCGGGTGCGGCATCTTATCTTTGGTCGAACGGCGCAACTTCTTCAAGCATCAATGCAACAGTCGGCAATTATACAGTTACCGTTGGTAATGGTACCTGCTCTTCCATTTCATTGCCATTATCAGTCAGCTTATCTATTCCAAATATTAGCATCAGTTCGTCAGGACCGTTATCTTTTTGCCAGGGAGGAAATACCATTTTAATAGGCTCAGCCGGATTTCAAACCTATTTGTGGAATACTTTACCGTTATCTTCAAATGATTCAGTAACTGTTAATACTACAGGATTATTCCAGCTGATCGCCACTGATTCTGTAGGATGCAAAGACACTGCTACAGTAAATGTAACAATGAATAATGCATCTGCATCTATTACTGCATTAACTGATTCCATTCTGTGTCCTGGAGATTCTATTCAGTTGTTTGCAAATCCTGCTGGTGGAATTTCTTATGACTGGTTGAATAACGGATTACCGACAGGATTAACAGGGTCATCAATATGGGTTAATGCTGCAGGAAGCTATTCTGTGGATGTGCAAAATGCGAATACATGCCATTTTACCTCATCACCGGTTAATATATATATGAGTTCATCTTCGGCTGCAATTGTTTCACCTGCTGCTGATACTACTATTTGTATTGGCACCAATATTTCCGTTGTAGCTACAGGTGGTGGGACTTACCAGTGGTCAACAGGTGCAATAACTGCTGCTGTTGCTGCAAATGCTTTGCTTACGAATATATATACCGTGACGGTTACCGCAACTGATCTATGCAAACATACAAGACAGGTAAAAGTTACGGTGAGTGATCCACAAGTTACCATCTCAACTACCGACCCACTCAATTTTTGCCAGGGAAGCAATGCAATTATTAATGCTTCATCTGCAAGTTTTGCTTCTTATAACTGGAGTACCGGCATTACCGGATCTTCGTCGATAACTGTTTCTCAAACTGCTGCTATTAATTTAACAGTTACTGATAGTGTTGGCTGCATAGCAACTTCTAACACGCTAAATACACAAATGAATATCGCTACTGCACAAATTACTGTGAACAGCGATAATGTAATTTGCCCCAATGAAATAATCAGTATGGATGCCTCACCGGCAAATGGATTGCAATATACTTGGAGCAACGGTGCAACAAGTGCAAGTATCAATATTAGTCAGGCAGATACTTTCACAGTCACTATAACAAATGCAAATGGATGTATAGCCACCGCTGTTCCTGTTATAATTACACAAAGTTCCCCGGCAGCAGCCATCATACCGCAGGACCCATCACTCTATTTCTGTCCAGGTGCTACATTTTCATTGACAGCCAATAACGGGCTCAGTTATGCATGGTCAACAGGAGCTACCTCGCAATTAATTAATATTAATGCACCCGGTCTATACACTGTTACTGTGACCAATAGTGATACTTGTTCGGCAGTAGCATCACTAACCGTTAGCCAGAGTATACCTGTAGCAAATATTACCAATATTGGAGATACTACATTCTGTAAGGGCAGCAGTGTAACATTAAATGCCAATACCGGCAGTGCATGGCTTTGGTCAAATGGCGAAACAGATTCTTCTGTAGTTATTACCAATGCCGGAATGGTGAGTGTTACTGTTACTGATCTTTATGGCTGTTCAGCGAATACACAAGTTAATATAGTCGTGAACGAAGCATTGGCGGTGTTGCAAGCCGGTGGTACATTTACATTTTGTACAGGCGACAGTATCCAGTTGACGGAAACAGCAAATCCAACTCACGTATGGTCGAATGGTGCTGCTTCCCCTTCCATCTGGGTGAATAATGCCAATATATATTATGTTGTTGTTACCGATGTAAACGGTTGTAAGGACACATCGGATTTGGTGTATACAAATCTTAGTATACCCCAAGCCACTATTTCTCCTTCAGGCAATGTTGTGATATGTCAGAATGCCGCAACAGTATTAACTGCGTATAATGGAACAGCAAACAACAACCAAGGATATCAGTGGTCTGACAATACTACTTCTTCAACAAATAATGCAATTGGAAACGGAAATTACACAGTTACGGTAACAATTACCGATTCAATAGGATGTAAAGCAACTTCTGCTGCTGTCAACATTATTACCAGTATTCCTGTTGCACAGATAGTCAGCCCGCTTGCCGATACCGTTCGGTTATGTCCGAATCAAAGCGCAACACTTCAAGCAAATTTCGGATCGGGTTATTTATGGTCAAATGGTTCAACAGCTGATCATATAACTGTTGGTACGGAAGGAAGTTATGCTGTAACAGTAGCTGATTCTATCGGATGTCTTGCGCAATCTAATCCTATTTATATAGATACGCTCTCATCATTTGCAGTAGTTACAGTGAACGGTCCTATTGCATTTTGTCAGGGAGGAGATGTTACCATCACTGTTGTTAGTCCGGGTACTTATCAATGGTCCAATGGTGCAACAAGCAATAATATTACTGTTAGCAATAATGGAACATATAATGTTGCAGTTACCAATCCCAATGGATGTGTAAAAACATCGGATCCTGTTGTAGTAACTGTTCATGATTTTCCTTTAATATCATTTACAGTTGACAGTAGCTCGGAGTGCGAGGCGTTTAAAATATTGTTCAGAAATCAGTCAACATTTGATAATGGTTCAACTTTTCACTGGAGTTTTGGTGATGGTGATTCATCCATTAAAATGTCACCTGTTCATTGGTATACCGTCGAAGGGGAGTATGTGGTTGTGCTCACTATTATCAGTCCTTACGGTTGTACATCCAGCGACAGCAGCATCGTACAAATTACCCGTTTCCCTGATCCTGTTGCAGCATTTACTACCAGCACTAACATCGAAAGTGTTTTTGGTGGTCCGATTAGTTTTACCAATGCGAGTATAAATGCTGTTCGTTTTCATTGGGATTTTGGTGATCAGAGTGGTTCAACAGAAGTTAACCCATTACATAACTATCGTGAACCCGGATATTATAAAGTTGTTTTAACGGCTTTTAACCCGGCTGATTGCGAGGATAAGGAACATCTTGAAATAACTGTTTCACCAATTTATATACCATCAGCCTTTACGCCAAATGGAGATGGAAAGAATGAAGTGTTTCCAACCTATTATGGAGCAACCGATATTTCGGATTATGAATTCATCGTATGGGACCGATGGGGACAGCAAATATTTATTTCCACCAATCCAACAATAGGATGGAACGGGAACCTTTCGAATGGTGATCCTGCAACAATAGGGGTTTACATGTACCAACTCAGGATTGCAGATCAATTGAATAAAGATTTTTCTTTCAAGGGCAAATTCTCTTTGATTCGTTAATCAGAAAAAGGATTTTATTTTTGAGCAAAGAGAATAATTGAATTGTTTCATCGTTTATCGATAAACTAAATAATAAAAAAAGGCATGAAAAATATTTCAGGAATTATATATATATTTATGCTTTTCTCCTGCATTGCATGCGGGCAGCCGGCTAAAGAAATACATCTAAAAAATATGGAGACAGGAAATAAAGTGAATAGTAAAATTGATACCGCCACATTTGGTGCCGGTTGTTTTTGGTGCGTGGAGGCTGTTTACCAGCAGTTGGTTGGAGTCGAGAAAGTTACTTCAGGATTTGCCGGAGGGGAATCAGATAATCCGTCCTATGAAGCTGTTTGTTCAGGAGAAACAGGACATGCAGAAGTGTGCCAGATTGTTTATGATCCAACGAAAATATCTTTTACAGAATTGCTGGAGGTATTCTGGACAGTTCATGATCCTACAACATTAAACAGACAGGGTGCAGATATCGGAACACAATACCGTTCTGTAGTTTTTTATCACAATGAAGAACAAAAAAAATTAGCGGAGCATTATAAAGCTGAACTGGATAAATCAGGATCATTTACTAAACCTGTGGTAACAGAAATCTCCCCATACACTAAATTTTTCAGTGCAGAGAAATATCACCAGGATTATTACAATAACAATAAGAACCAGCCTTATTGTTCCATGGTAATTGAACCTAAGTTGGATAAGTTTAAGAAGGTTTTTAAGGATAAACTCAAGCATTGATAATCCATTCATTTCACGCAGAGGAAGCAGAGAGGCGGAGGGCGCAGAGGAATGTTAATCTTCTTTATAGTGATTTGCAATACGCTTAACTCCATCCACTAATCTTTCCACATTAAAATTGATTAACAATCCAATTTGTATTCCGCTTAAACGTAAATAAGTCATAACCTGCTTTTCTGCAACTTTGGGAACTACTTCCAGGGATTTAATTTCTAACAGGACTTTATCATTCACTATTAAATCAGCGCGGAAACCAACATTCATTTTAACATCTTCAAACAAAACGGGAATTCCTTTTTGGCATTTGACCATCAAGCCACGTTTTGTTAAACGATAAGCAAGCACTTCTTCATAAACCGATTCAAATAAACCCGGCCCAAGTGATCGGTGTATATATATACTTTCTTCAATTACAACCGAAGTAATTTCATTTATTTTCATAGCTGCGTTCTCCGCTCCTCAGCGTTCTCTGCGTGAAATTAAGGATGATGCCTTGAGAAAACAATAACGAAAAGCAGTTAGCTGTTTGTTTCTATTCCTTCTTCCGCATAAAAACTCAATAGAAAAAACATGGTCGTAATTAAAATAAAGTGCAGTATTGTAAACTATAACTTAATGAAACGTTGCTTTTATCAGTTTACGGTGAATAGTCTGCGACTTTTCTGCATTTTCAATATTAATAATATAACTTCCAGAAGCAAGGTTGCTGAGGTTTAGTTGTTCATTTCCATAAAATGATTTTCTAAAAACTTCGCTACCATTCAGATCAGTAATACAAACATTCAGGCGTTGTGATGGTTCATCTGATTCAACAGTAACAAACTGATCAAACAAGGTTGGGTATACCTTAACACTCATATCTTTAGCTGTGACATCATTTATATCGATGGTAATGCACATTAAATTAGGTAGCGGCGTTACAGGAAAATCATAGGGTGTTCCTAAAGTAATGGTGTTTATTGTCCCTGCATTCATAGTATGCGGTGTAGCGGAATTTGGGCTATAAGTTGATGATGCAATAGTGACAGTTAATGTATTACATGTACTGGAACCAAAAGAATCTATTTTAGCAAAAAACAAATCAGGATTCGTGCCGGTTAAATCAATACTTCCGGCAATCATAATTCCGCCATCAGATGTAAGAATTATACTGTTCACGCGCCCATCAATTGTTGACACAGCGTTATATTGCTTACCCCATAAAACGGTTCCTAAAGGATTTGTTTTAACAACCATCGCTTTACTGAAACCGGTGCCATTATCAATCTTGTTAACGGCAATGAAATAATTATTTTGAGCATCTTGAACTATTCCTACAGGCTCAAGGCTGAAGCCGTTGTATCCATATTCATTGGTCATGGAAAGTAAATTCGTAGTGGTATCTGCTTTACAAAAAGAAACGGTCGTGCTTGACCCACCTAAGTTTGCTAATCCAATAGCCACAAACTTACCGTCATTTGTCCTTATGACAGAAGAGGTGAATGTACCTGCTGTAAAAGGAAAATCCCTTACAACATTTCCGGAAGTGTCTACAATAGAAATTGCATTTGAAAGATGTGCGAACCCAATTAAGCCATTGCCAAGATAGTTTCCACGGTAATTCGGGCTGGCAAATTGATTGGTGTTCAAATATGATTGACTGATTACAATACCGTTTTCATCCAAAGTAACCCTGGATGGCTTTGCACTTCCTCCAATTGCAATAGTACCGGTAAAAGTAAATTGACCTGGAGAGGCTTCAAATCCCTCGTTTGCATAATCATTACCCGGAGTAGTTCCAAACCTTTTCATAAATTGAATCTGGAAACTTGAATCAACTTTTATTACAAGCGCATCATTGTCGCTAAATGTCGTATTCGCATACCCGGTTATGAAATATCCACCATCAGCAGTGGTGCAAATAGACTTTGCAATCTCATTTTGCGATGTGCCAATAGTTGCCGTTGCAAGTACCACTCCGGCAGCAGAAAATTTAATAAGTGTTACATCAAAATTATTGGAAACAACGGTTGTTGTTACCGCAACAAAATCACCATCTGCGTTTTCGACTATATCTGCGGCCACATCATTGTTCGTAATATTTGCAGTTAATTCAAAACTTGTTTGTTGAGCCGATGTAATAAGTGCACTTAATGCAAATAATATTGTTAAAATGGAATGTTTCATTTTGTTTTTTAGCTAAATTAATTTCGATGAAAGTTTAAAGGTTTGGTTTGTGAATGAAAAAAATGCCTCAAATTATTTTCAAAATTATAGAATATTAAATCCCCTTTTTCGGCGCTAGTGAAAATTAACTACCAATTTGTTCTTAATTGGTAAAGTGATTCAGCGAAATTGGAAAAACCAGTATTGTCAACCATAAAAATATGATTGATTAATCTATCTGTCAAGTTGAAAATGTGCAGCCGCCATATCGTTCACCGCACTTCCGATGGCAAGACAAGCAGTAGCAGCCGGAGAAGGAGCATTTAAAACATGTAAGGATCGTTCGCTATGTACGATTTTGAAATCATCAATCATATTTCCCTCACTATCAAGCGCCATCGCTCTTACTCCGGCACGACCAGGTTCGATATCACTCATTGTTAAGGATGGAACTAGTCGTTGTAAGCGTTCAAGAAATAATTTTTTTGAAAAAGCACGTCTGTATTCATCAAGTCCGAAGCGCCAATGTTTAAAAAACAATTTCCAGGTGCCAACGTAAGTAATTGCTTCCAACGTATCACGAAGGTCAAAGTCTGTTTTACCATATCCTTCTCTTTTAAATGTAAAGACGGCATTTGGGCCGCATTCAGTTGGATGGTTGAGCATGCGTGTAAAGTGCACTCCTAAAAATGGAAATTGCGGATCAGGAACAGGGTAAATAAGGTGCTTGACTTTATGTTGTGCTTCAGGAGTCAATTCATAATAATCGCCTCGGAATCCAACGATTTGCATGCCGGGTTTAACATCATCTTTTTTTGCAATTCGATCAGCAAATAATCCGGTGCAGTTTACTAAATATTTAGCAGTAAAGTTTCCATGATTGGTAATAAGGGTTGTGTGATCAGCAGCTTTAACAAAAGCTTTAACCTCATGATTCAATTTTACTTTACTTCCCGGAAATTTATTTTCAATCAGGGATGATAGCGTAGTACATACACCAACGAAATCAATAATTCCTGTGCAACCAACACGCAATCCGGCAATACCTGTACAAAAAGGTTCTATTTCCTTTATTTGAGCTGCCGTAATTTTTTCTAAATCTTCCACACCATTTTGGATGCCGTTATTATAAACGCGTTCCATGTGCTGTAATTCTTTTTCCTGTGTTGCAACGATGATTTTACCGCATACATCATGTCGCACATTATGCTCACGCGCAAATTGCACAAGTTCGCGTCTGCCATCCACACAATTCTTTGCTTTATAACTCCCCGGCTTATAATAAATGCCTGAATGAATTACTCCTGAGTTTCTCCCGGTCTGATGTGCGGCAACAGCGCTTTCCTTTTCAAGTACGCAAATTTTTAAATGAGGATGATGCACATTTAATTTGTATGCTGAAGCAAGCCCAACAATGCCGCCACCAATTACGATTACATCAAAATTATTCTGGTCCATTATATATATAATTTTGCCGGAGTATAAAGAAAAACATCTAAACTATTTGAATTGAGAAACATAGTCAACGACAGCGTTTATCTGCTCATCGTCCAGTTGATCCTTAAAGCTCATCATGGCATTCTTGCCTTCTTTGATTGCAATTATTTTTTCTTCCCGTGTCAATACGGAAACCGTCAGATCTTTTGAACCGCTGAGTCCCAGTTTTCCATCTGCGCCATGACAATTCATGCATTTCTTTTCATAAATCGATTGGCCCAATTGTGCTGCTTCAACATTTGCAAATTCCTGAGGATTGGTTTTCTTACCTTTCTTTCCCATTTCACCTAAACCGTAGGAAGCTATTATTAATAAAAGAGCCAATACCGCAAGTGCTTTTTTTGATTTTTTAAAGGCAACTACAGCAATTGGGATGGAAGCAGCAACGCATATAATTTTGATCCAAAATAATTGTCCGATGTTGCCACTGTTATTAGCCAGATATATTCCTGTTGCCAGAAAAGCAACACTAATGATCATTTCAGCGATGCGTGTTTTTTTGATAAAACTTTGCAGTGTTTCATTTTTATTCAGCAGCAGTAAAATAGTTTTGATGAGGTAAATCAGCAGAAAAAGGGTAACTACTAATTTATGGGTGTGTAACATTCCTGTGAACATAGTGTGTTGGGTTTGGTTGGTGAAAATAGATGTTTTTAATTTGAAAATTCGACAATTTGAAAATTAGATAATTGTCTGTTTATTTAAATGGAATATATATTCCTTTCATTTTATCAATAAATTATTGAGGAGAATAATTCAATTTTCAGTTTAAAAATTCAGACTCATCCTTGCCTCTTATACAGATAAGGATTAATTATGGCTTCATTTTCAAATTGTCGAATTTTCGAATTTTCAAATTGTTTTTTTTCTATTCAATTGCAAAATGTGCTTCCACCTGAAAACTGTATTTTATTTTTTTGAAATTAATTCCTTCATTGGCGCCGGCATCACCTGCCATCATTGTATTTGCCATTTTCATTTGATACATTGGATACTCTGGTTGTGCAGCGTCAACTTCTTTCACAAACAATACCTTTCCTGCTTTTTCACCAATACCTTCCAACAAATAGTTTGCTTTTACTTTTGCGTTTTGTAAAGCTTGAATTTTAAGTTGTTTACGGTATTCTTTTTCCTTTGAGCTTGATGTTTTACTAACAAATACATTCTGCGTAGCGTTATCATCCAACATATTTACAAGCTTATCAACTTCACCGGGAGCGTTGAATTTTAATAAATAAGTTGTAGCTTGCAATAAATCAGGTTGTTCCTTTTTTCTTCTGCTATTCCACCAATTCGTATTATCAAATCCCGACATATTTTGAACTTCTATTCTTTCTTTAGTGATACCCGACATCTCGCATGTTGCCAGGAACTTTTTCGAAATCTCATTAATATCAATTTTTACTTTTTGTTTGTTGTAGTATTCCTGAAGTGTTATACCTATATATATTTCATCAGGCACAACTTCCATCTCAGCGATTCCGGTAACTTCAATTTTTTTAACCGGAATGGGTAAACTATTGGTTGGTTGGGCAAACAAGGCATTCCATGTAAAAGTTGTCAAAAGGGCCAAGAGTATTGTTTTTTTCATCGGATTAGCTAATTGGGTTGCAAATATAGTTCAAGCAAGAATGAAGGTCTTTTTGGCTAATAATGACCAATGCCCTTCAAACCCTCAACTGTAAAGGAATTGAGCTAAAAGTTAAAGTTTAGCTAACAAATGAAGCTTACCCATTGATTTTCAATGTTACGTTGTTGATAAGTGTAATATTTATTAGTGTTTATGCAATTTATTTGGCTAAATAAGGTTATCTTCGTACTATGAAAAATAAATATCCCAGTAGAGTAAAGAACCGCATCATGACGCAGGCTCCTACGAAAGCAAAAATTAAAGTTCAATTAGATGAACGCACCTTTATTACTATCCCTCACATGTCTGCCTTAAAATTGTGGACAGTGAAATATCCGAATGCCAAGGTGTTAGCATCTTAAGTTTTACATTATTTTGATTTAGGAGTAGCTTTTCTGGCACTTTTCTTCATTGAAGATAGCTTTCTTATCGCCAAAAACACCAATGCCCAAATTGCGGAAAGTGGCTTGAGATCGGGGTCTGTAATAACCTCATTAGTAATAAAGATCAACAACATTATTGCCATTAATCCAATCAGGAAATCCCTGCTTTTTTTCAGTGATTCTTTTTCCTCTTTGGTATTGGTGATCCGGCACAAATGTGGACGCTGATAAACAATGTAGTAATTTAATACATACTGGGCTGTTGTGCAGCAGAATATGATGCCAAAATAAATATAGATGGGTGTTGTAAGCCCTCCGCTTTGGGAAACCAGTGATGCACCGAAAGGGAATAATCCAATAAAAAACAACATCACCAGGTTTCGGACGACCAAACCTTTGTCGTAATCTTTTAATAGGCTGAAGAATTTCAAATGCCGATACCAGGATTGTCCGATGAAAACGAAGCTTACCAGGTATGCAAAAAAACAGGCAATAAAAGCTTCAGCTCATGAACTAATACAGCCTCAGTCATTTTCTCAGAAAATTGAGGCAAGTGTATTTCTATGGCCATCAAAGTGATTACAATGGCGGAAACGGCATCACTAAAAAGCACCATGCGTTCCAATTGGAATTCTTTACGGATTTCTTCCATTAAATATGGTTTTTCGTCTTCCATGGTTTGGAAAAGGTTTCTAGTTTCTAGTTTCTAGTTTCTAGTTTCTGGTTTCTGGTTTCTGGTTTCGCTAAAAATAAAAGGTTTGATATTAACTTATCTAAACCAACTCAAACTAATTCAAACCAATTCAAACCAACTCAAACCAACTCAAACATAAAGTTTATACCAAAAGCGCTGATTTTTCTGTTATTCGATAACTGGCAACTTCACCTCATCAGGCACAATAAAGGCCATTGAATAACCAGGCTGCATTTCTTTCAAAAATGTAGCAGCTTCCATTCTGGATTTAAAATCACCAATGCGGAGTTTGAAATTGGGCTGTTGATAAATCACATAGGCGCCCAAATCAGGATATTGTTGTAAAAAGTCCAGACGCATATTATTTGCCCTTGCCCGGTCGCCACCAAAAAAAAGTTGAATACGGTAACCCGACATTGTCATCTTTTGTGCATTGATTGCTTTTTGGCGCTCTATCAATTGGTTCACCAAGCTGTCTTGTGACTTAAAAGACTGACCAAATAAAATCGCAGAATTGAATAAGCAAATAAATACAATTGAAAATCGTAGCATCATTTCAATGCAAAAGTATTGGTAAAACAATAGAAATGTATTTTGTTGTAGAAAATAAAACGGAAGCATACTTCAACGTCTTCTATTATTCATTTGCTTTCAAAATCGATCTTCGGCATTTTAAAAAAATTTTGATTCTTCATTTTTAATTTTTTTAGTAGTTGATTCCAATTAACTTAAGCCTGAACTAAAAATAAGTGGAAAAACGTGTAAAAATATCCCCCATAAAAATTTGCTTTCCTGTTGTTTCTGTTAAATTTGCCCACACTTTTGCGGGATAATTGTCAGGAATTGGTAAAAATCTTCCGTAAACGCTTAACTATTAATCATGTAACTATGATTCACAAGATTACCGGTAAATGCTGTATCGCCCTTATTGGGTTTTTATTCTTGTTTTCTTCCCAACCCATATCAGCACAGCCTGATGGTAAAGTCCTGTTCCAAAACAATTGTGCTTCCTGTCATGCAACAAGCGACAGTAAAGTAATTGGCCCCGGGTTAAAGGATGTTGAGAAAAGACGCACCCTCGCATGGCTTCTTCCTTGGATAAAGAATTCGCAGGCTGTAATTAAAAGCGGCGAAGCCACTGCTGTGAAACTTTTTGAGGAAAACAACAAAGTGGTGATGCCATCTCAGGCATTAAATGATGAGGAAATCAAAGCCGTTTTGGCCTATGTTAAAGCAGAAAATGATAAGGCGCCTGCAGTAGCAACAACTGCCGCACCAGTTGCCGGAGCTGCTTCCGGGGAAGATGAAGGCTTTCCTTGGATGCTGGTTATCGTTGTAATTGCGTTGATTGGAATTTACGCTAT
The DNA here is from genome assembly GCA_031418215.1 of Bacteroidota bacterium. Taxonomy (GTDB): domain Bacteria; phylum Bacteroidota; class Bacteroidia; order AKYH767-A; family OLB10; genus JANOXC01. The sequence goes on along the minus strand of JANOXC010000103.1, from coordinate 96,342 downwards.
ATTAAATAGGGTAAAGAAAAGCCTTGAAAGAGTAGTTCGTCAGAATGAAGGGACGCCAGAACCGGTTGTTTTGAAAGGCAAAGCGGGAACCAAGCACTGGATTCGCGAACACAAAAAATTAATAGCTGTATTTTTAATTGTGGGTGCTGTAGTAAGCAGTTACAAGGGATGGTATGCTTTGGCCGGAATAGGTCAGGAACTAAATTATCAACCTGATCAGCCTATTAAATTTTCACATGCTATGCATGCCGGGACCAATGGCATCAATTGCAAATACTGCCACTCAGGAGCAGAGAAAAGTAAAAACGCCGGAATACCTTCTCCAAATGTCTGCATGAATTGTCATAAATATGTTCAGACCGGGGCGCAATATGGGAAAGAAGAAATTCAAAAAATATATGATGCAGTTGGATGGGATGCGTCAAAGGCACAATATACCGGTCCCGGAAAAGCTATTCAGTGGGTACGTATTCATAATCTGCCAGATTTGGCATACTTCAACCACTCTCAGCATGTAGTAGTAGGCAAGATTGAATGCCAAACCTGTCATGGCCCTGTTCAGGAAATGGAGGTAGTTAAGCAGTTCTCTCCTTTAAATATGGGATGGTGCATCCAGTGTCACCGTGATACAGAAGTAAAAATGGAAGGCAATGGATATTACACAGCGCTTCATGAGGATATGAAAAAGCAATATGGTAAGGATGCAAAAATAACCGTCGATAAAATTGGTGGGTTAGAATGTGCGCGTTGCCATTATTAAATAATTCAGTAATTAGATAATTAAGTTATCAGGAAAATAAAAAGAATTGGGATAGTTTGAGTGCATTTATAAATGTACGTTTTAGCCCAATAACCAATAACTAAGCTATGGAAAAACAATATTGGAAAGGTGTTGAAGAACTGCAAAACGATGCGGAATTCGTTCGTTTGAAGAACAATGAATTTTTTGAGCACCTTCCTGTTGATGAAGTGATGAGTAATAAAGCATCTTCAACAGATAACACCTCAAGAAGAGACTTTTTGAAATTCATGGGATTCAGTGTAGCAGCCGCTTCCTTAGCAGCTTGTCAGGCCCCTGTTAAAAAGGCAATTCCTTATGTAATAAAGCCTGAGGAGTTAACATTAGGGGTTCCTAATTATTATGCTTCTACCTATTTTGACGGCAGTGATTATTGCAGTGTGCTTGTAAAGACACGTGAAGGTCGCCCAATTAAAATCGAAGGCAATGAATTATCTTCATTTTCAAAAGGTGGAACGAGTGCACGGGTGCAGGCTTCTGTTTTGGGATTATATGACAGTGCACGTTTAAAAGGTCCGTTAGCCAATAAAAAAGTATCAACATGGGCTTCTGTCGATGGTGAAATAAAAAAGAAATTAGCTGAAGTAAGTGCATCGGGAAAAAAGATTGTTATTCTCTCTTCTTCTGTTAGCAGTCCTTCTACTAAAAAGGTGATGACTGATTTTACTGCTAAATACCCTACTACCAAACAAGTGGTGTATGATGCTGTTTCAAGTTACGGCTTATTAAAAGGAAATGAATTGTCATTTGGAAAGTTTTCAATTCCGGGATACCGCTTTGATAAGGCAGATGTAATTGTAAGCTTCGGTGCTGACTTCCTCGTGAATTGGTTGTCGCCAATTGAAATTTCACGTCAGTATGCAGCTACAAGGAAACTGCGTGGGGGCAAGAAAAATATGTCAAGACATATTCAGTTTGAAACCATGCTTTCTTTAACCGGATCAAATGCCGACAACCGCTACAAGATTCGTGCAAGTGAACAGAGTGCTGCAGTGGCTGCCTTATATAATAAGATTGCATCATTGTCAGGAGGAGTAGCAGTAAATGCACCATCCATTCCAGCCGATAAAACAATTGACTCCGTAGCACAGGAATTATGGAATGCAAAAGGAAAGGCTCTTGTTGTTTCCGGATCTAATGATCCCAATGAGCAAGTGCTTGTGAATGCTATTAACAGTATGTTGGGAAGCTATGGTAACACCATCAATGCTGATCAGCCCTATTTAATACGTGCAAGTAACGATGAAGCAGTTGCTTCACTTATCACTGAACTAAACAACGGTGAAGTGGGAGCTGTGATTATATATAATGCAAACCCCGGATATAGCATGCCTGCATTGCAAGCAGCAATTAATAAAGCAGGCGTAAAAATTTCTTTTGCTGATCGCGAGGACGAAACTTCCGCCGTTTGTGATTATATCTGTCCTGATTCTCATTATCTGGAGTCATGGAGTGATGCTGAACCCATAAAAGGTGTTTTTAGCCTCGGCCAACCAACTATTGAGAATTTGTTTGATACAAGACAAGCACAATCAAGTCTATTAACTTGGGCTGAAGCTGCAAATACGGATTTCCATACATATATAGAAGAGTATTGGAAAGCAAATATGTTTTCTCAGCAGTCTGGTATGAGTTCATTTGAAGCTTTTTGGAATAAATCTTTACAGGACGGAATATTTGAAATAAATGTTAATGCCGGTGCTGTTGTGGCATTCACAGGCAATATTCAAGATGCTGCTGCAAAAACACAACAACCAAAACCTGGTGTTGAATTAGTATTGTATACAAAAACAGGATTGGGTGATGGTAACCAGGCTAATAATCCATGGTTGCAGGAATTACCGGATCCGGTTTCAAAAGTGTGTTGGGATAATTACTTTGCTGTATTACCTGCATATGCAAAGAAGATGGGTTACGTTCAGGGAACAGTAATTGAAGTGAAGGCAGGAGACTTTAAAATAAAAGGCCCTGTATTGCTGCAACCCGGAATGACGGATGAAACTTTAGCCATAGCCTTAGGATATGGAAGAACAAAGGTTGGTAAAGCTGGCAACAATGTTGGAGTTAACGTTTATCCATTCGTTAGCGTTGAGAATGGAGCGATGAAATATTATGCAACCGGTGTAAGTGTAACAAAGACTCCGGATGATTTATATGAACTTGCAACAACGCAGACGCACCATACCATGATGGGTCGCGAAATTGTAAAGGAGACAACATTAGCTGAGTGGTTAGTAAAACCAAATTCAGGTAATGCCCAATTAACAATAGCTTCTCCTTATGGTAAGAAGAAACCTGGTGAGTTGGACTTGTGGGCTACGGAAAAAAATCCCGGTCACCCCAAAACAAATCACTTCTGGAACATGTCCATTGATTTGAATGCATGTATTGGATGTGGCGCTTGTGTGGTTGCTTGTACTGCGGAAAATAATGTTCCTGTTGTTGGTAAAGATGAAATTGGCCGCAGCCGCGAGATGCATTGGATCCGTATCGATCGTTATTACAGCAGCGATACGACTAAAGAGAATGCTGAAGCAAAAAAATTAGGCAAATTAAGTATGTATGCCGAGATGGAGAAGCCGGCAGCCGATAACCCGGAGGTGGTGTTTCAGCCGGTTATGTGTCAACATTGTAATCATGCACCTTGTGAAACGGTTTGTCCAGTTGTAGCAACAACACATAGTATGGAAGGATTAAACATGATGGCTTACAACCGTTGTGTAGGTACCAGATATTGTGCGAATAACTGTCCATATAAAGTAAGAAGATTTAATTGGTTCCGCTACAACGAGAATGAGCAGTTCCCTTATAACCAGTATGACAACTTAGGCAAGATGGTGTTGAATCCAGATGTCGTTGTTCGCTCACGTGGTGTAATGGAAAAATGCACGATGTGTATTCAACGTATTCAATATGGTAAGCTTGATGCCAAGAAAGCAGGACGTCGACCAATTGACGGAGAGATAAAAACAGCATGTGCACAATCATGCCCTACCAATGCAATCATCTTTGGTGATTCTTTGGATAAAGAAAGTGAGATAGTGAAAGCAAATGCCGATCCTCGTTCTTACAGTTTATTGGAAGAGCTGGATACACAGCCATCAGTTTATTATCACACCAAGGTTCGTAATAAAGTATCAGAGAAAAAAGAAGCCTGATTATATATATTAGCAATTAAGAGGCAACTAACAAGAAATTTTATTCATCTATGCAAAAAGAATCAAATCTACGCCCGCCATTAATTTTGGGTGATAAAACATGGCACAGCATCACAGAAGATGTATGCAGGCCTATTGAGGGCAAGGCTAATAAATGGTGGTGGCTTGCATTTAGCTTTTCATTAGCCGCATTTATTTGGTGGCTCATTGTTGTATCCTATACCGTAGGCACGGGCCTTGGTGTTTGGGGTCTCAATAAAACGGTAGGCTGGGCATGGGATATTACCAACTTCGTTTGGTGGGTGGGTATTGGTCATGCCGGAACGCTTATCTCAGCGATTCTATTATTATTTCGTCAGAAATGGCGCTTATCCATCAATCGTTCAGCAGAGGCGATGACCATCTTTGCCGTAATATGTGCAGCATCTTTTATTGTAGCACACATGGGTCGTCCATGGGTAGCATATTGGCCGTTGCCATTAGCCAACCAGTTTGGTTCATTATGGGTAAACTTTAACTCTCCCCTTGTGTGGGATGTATTTGCAATCTCTACTTACTTTTCTGTATCATTGGTTTTCTGGTATACCGGTTTAATTCCTGATTTTGCTGTTGTACGTGATCGTGCAAAAACAAAGGCAAGAAAATTCTGGTATACAATCTTGAGCTTCGGCTGGACAGGAACAGCAAAGAACTGGCAGCGATTTGAAGAGGTATCATTAGTGCTTGCAGGAATTTCCACACCACTTGTACTTTCAGTTCACTCAGTAGTATCAATGGACTTTGCCACGTCGGTTGTTCCGGGTTGGCATACAACTATCTTCCCTCCATACTTTGTGGCCGGTGCCATCTTTTCAGGTTTTGCAATGGTTCAAACATTGTTAATCATTACTCGTAAAGTGTTAGGTCTGGAAGAATACATAACAGTTTATCATATTGATATGATGAACCGCGTAATCCTTATCACCGGTTCTATTGTAGGTGTTGCCTACATTACTGAATTTTTCATAGCCTGGTATTCAGGAGTGGAATATGAACAATATGCATTTATCAATCGTGCTACCGGTCCTTACTGGTGGGCATACTGGAGTATGATGACCTGCAACGTTATTACACCGCAGTTATTCTGGAGTAAGCGTTTACGTGAAAGTATTTTCGCCACATTTATCATTAGTATTTTTGTAAACGTCGGTATGTGGTTCGAACGATTTGTAATTATCGTTACTTCACTTCACCGTGATTATATTCCTTCCAGTTGGACGATGTATCACCCTACATGGGTCGAGATCGGAATTTTTATTGGTTCACTGGGACTGTTCTTCACCTGCTTCCTGTTGTTTACCCGATTCTTCCCGGTAATTGCAATGAGCGAGTTAAAAACAATCATTAAATCATCTGGTGAAAAATCCAAAAAAGCACAAGTATTAAAAAGCAAGGAGGTACATTCATGAGCGCTGCTAAGAAATTTATATATGGCATCTTTAATGATGATGAAATGGTGTTAAATGCTATCCCTCAGTTACGTGCCCAGGGATTGAATGTAAAAGATGTTGTTTCTCCATTTCCTATTCATGGTATCGATGAAGTGCTTGGATTGAAACGCACACGTATTTCCATTTGCTGTTTCATTTATGGAATGACAGGCAGCTGTCTGGCGATGCTGATGATCTGGTACATGAACATCTTCGACTGGCCAATGGATATAGGTGGAAAGCCATCTTTTGCTTTCTATAAAAATCTTCCTGCATACGTACCCATCATATTTGAAAGTACTGTGCTTTGTGCTGCGCATGGAATGGTAATTACATTCTACTTGCGTAGTAAACTATTGCCCGGTGTGGAGCCTGTTATACTGGATCCGCGTCAGGCTGATGATCATTTTGTGATGACTGTTCAGGTAAAAGAAGGACAATCATCAGAAGCTATTAAAGGAATGTTTATGCAGGCAGGTGCTGTAGAAACAAAAGGATAAATACAATAATGCTGCCCGCTCAGATACATTAATTTAAAATATATATTAGAATAGTATGAATAAAAGAATATATATAGCCTTTGCTGCCGTTGCAATGATAATTGTTATTGCATCCTGTGGCAAAGACCCAAAACAACCGGGTCTCGAATACATGCCCGACATGTATCGTTCTTCTTCCTATGAAGTATATTCCGGTAACCCAAATTTTAAAGACAGCCTTACCATGCAACATCCCGTTGTCGGCACATTGCCAAGAGGGTATGCCTTTTTCCCTTATCCTGCATCCAATGAAGGTTATGAAGCAGCCGGAAAAGACATGAAGAATTTATTTCCTGAGACTAAGGAAAATCTTGAGGAAGGAAAAAGATTGTATGATATTTTCTGCATGCATTGCCATGGGGAAGGCGGACTAGCTGATGGCTCACTAATTGCAACCGGAAAGTTTCCCGCGCCTCCATCTTACACCACAGGAAAATCCTCTCGTGGAGGAGATATGAAAGATCTTACCGATGGGAAAATATTTCATACGATTACTTATGGAATCAACCTGATGGGTTCACATGCATCACAAATAAATCCAACAGAAAGATGGAAAATTATAATGTTCGTGCGTAGCATTATGAAAGGAGCTGCACCAGTTGATAATGCGTCAGCGACCAAGGATTCTACAGTAACAGCTTCAAAATAATTGCATTAGGCAAAAGCCGGGATTTATATATAAAACGGAATACACCATTAAGATGAATCATCAACATAAAGAAGTAACAAGTACTCAGCCCTACGAGTTCAAAACACGTAGCAGGATGATTGCCGGCATCATGATAATTATCGGGCTGGTGGCTGTGGTCGCACAGTTCGCTACACATTATAATCAGACGTGGCCGAATCTGCTGATGAATAATTATTATTTCATGTTAATGGCTTTGGGAGCAACTTTTTTTCTTGCTATTCAATACGTAGCTGAAGTAGGATGGAGCGCCGTTATCAAGCGAGTGTTGGAAGCCATGAGCCAGTATTTATTTGTTGCAGGAGCAATTATGGTGCTGATTGTGTTTTTTGGCGGGCATCATTTGTATCACTGGATGAATCCGGAAATTACAGATCCTAAATCACCGGAGTATGATGCTATTATTGCAGGAAAATCAGGATTTTTAAATGTTCCATTTTTTTGGATTCGTTTGGTTGCGTATTTTATAATTTGGTGCGGATTTGCTTTTATCTTCCGCAAGAACTCCTTAAAGATGGATGCAGAATTGGGAAGCGCTGTTGATTCTTACAATGCAAATAAACGTTTTGCTGCAGCATTCCTTGTGTTGTTCGCCATTACTTCTTCTACCATGTCATGGGATTTTGTAATGTCGATTGAAACACATTGGTTCAGCACTTTGTTTGGCTGGTATACTTTTGCAGGGATGTTTATTACCTGTCTTTCAATACTCGCATTCACCGTAGGCTTTTTAAAGTCAAAAGGCTATTTGCCAGAAGTAACAGAAAATCATATTCAGGATATTGGCAAATTTATGTTTGCATTCAGCATCTTCTGGACCTACCTCTGGTTTGCTCAATTCATGTTGATCTGGTATGCCAACATTCCTGAAGAAATTACCTATTTCATGTTACGTCAGGATCACTATCGCACGATGTGGATAGCAGCGTTTTTAATCAACTTTATCTGTCCATTTATTATTTTAATGACACGCGATGCAAAACGGAAGATAAAGTTATTGATGTCAATGTCGGTATTGTTGTTTATTGGTCACTGGATGGATACCTACATCATGGTAATTCCTGGAAGTATGGCATTGCATTCACATGAAGGCCATCCGTTAATTGGAACTGTTGGATGGATGGAGATTGGTACAACGATAGGATTCCTTGGATTGTTTATGTATATGGTACAACATCATTTATCAAAAGCGCCGCTGGTTATTAAGAACCATCCAATGATGGAAGAAAGTCTTCATCATGTGCTTTAAATAGATATAAGAACCAAGAACCAAGAACCAAGAAAAAAAAAGAAAGAAAAAAAGGAATTGTGGAGTAGAAGTTAAGTTTTGATGCTTGCTTCATGATTCTATAAAAAAAATATTAATCAGAAAATAATACACAGATATGAGTTTACTCTGGATACTTGCAGTTCTTTTTGGAGTTCTGGTGTTGGTGCGCCTGGCCAACATTACACAGTTGTCGTCGCAACTGGCCGAAGAGGATGAAGAGGCTGAACAAGACCGTGACAACCGTTTCAATGCCTGGATGCTTGTAGGGTTTTTGTGGATTGGGCTTGCTTTAATGGTATATATGATGATCGGATATCAACATTTTCTGTTACCGGTATCTGCATCAGAGCATGGTGTTGCATTGGATGAACTGATGAATATTAACTGGATTATCTTATTCATTGTATTCTTTATTACCCAGATTTTGTTATTCTCCTTTGCATTTAAATACCGCTATAATAAAAACAGGAGGGCTTTCTTTTACCATGATAATAATAAAATTGAAGTCATCTGGACTGTTATTCCTGCAATTGTTTTGCTTGTATTGGTTTTTACAGGATTGAAGGAATGGAATCGTATTACCGATTCTCAAAATCAAACAGATGGTATGAAGATCCAGATTTATGGAAAGCAGTTTGACTGGACAGCACGTTATTCAGGAAAAGACAATAAACTAGGGGCTTCAAGTTTCAGAAAGATCACTGACAATAATCCATTAGGTGTTGACTCTCTGGATGTGGCTTCAGTTGATGATAAAATCACCCGGGAGATGCATTTCCCTGTTGGAATTCCTATTGATGTGCAAATAAACTCCAGGGACGTTCTCCATAGTTTTTATCTTCCTCATTTCCGTGTACAGATGAATGCTGTTCCAGGAATGAATACACGTTTTTATTTTAAGCCTACCATTACTACCGCTAAGATGCGTGAGATTACCGGCAATCCTAAATTTGATTATGTTTTATTATGTAATAAAATTTGTGGCGTAGCGCATTATAATATGCAGATGAAAATTGTAGTGGATGAGCCCGATGATTTTCGCAAATGGCTGAAAAAAGAAAAACTGGTTTTTGAAAAGGCAGCTTCAGCACCTGTTGCTGCACCATCTTCTGCAACCCCCGCAGCAATGGAAACAACTTCAGGTAAGAGTGATAAGAAAGCAGTAACAGCATTGAATTAATATATATATATCGTAAAAAATTTCACATGGAAGTGAATCAACATATACACGCTCAAGACACAGTGCACCATGATGCGCATGGACACGGTCATGACCATGATCATGAACATGAAACGAACTTCTGGACGAAGTACGTTTTCAGTACAGATCATAAAATGATTTCCAAGCAGTTTCTAATTACAGCCATCATCATGGCATTTCTGGCAATGGGAATGAGTATGATCTTCAGGTTGCAGCTGGCCTGGCCTGATACAAAATTCGCATTCCTTGAAAGCATTTTAGGGAAATGGGGGAAAGATGGAAAGCTGGACCCCGGATTCTATCTTGGTCTTGTTACCATACATGGAACCATCATGGTATTCTTTGTTTTGACCGGAGGGTTGAGCGGAACTTTCAGTAACTTGTTAATTCCGTTGCAGGTAGGAGCACGCGATATGGCTTCTGGTGTATTGAACATGTTGTCGTATTGGTTCTTCTTTGTATCCTGCGTAATCATGACCATCTCCTTGTTTTTAACTGGAGGCCCGGCATCAGGTGGTTGGACAATCTATCCGCCTTTAAGTGCATTGCCGCAAGCTATTTCCGGTTCGGGATTAGGGATGACATTGTGGTTGGTTAGTATGGTTATGTTTATTGCATCTGCATTATTAGGAGGTATCAATTACGTTTCTACGATTATAAACCTTCGTACTGTTGGTATGAGCATGACACGCCTTCCTTTAACAATATGGGCATTCTTTATCACCGCAATCCTTGGAATACTTTCATTCCCTGTATTATTCGCAGCGGCTTTATTATTGGTATTCGACCGCAGCTTTGGAACAAGTTTTTATCTCTCTGACATATTTATTGATGGGGCCCCGTTGGATCATTTAGGAGGAAGCCCGATTTTATTTCAACATTTATTCTGGTTCCTAGGTCACCCTGAAGTATATATTGTATTGTTGCCTGCGTTAGGACTTGCCTCTGAAGTAATCGCTGTTAATTCACGTAAACCAATATTTGGTTACAAGGCAATGATTGGTTCTATGTTGGTGATTGCATTCCTGTCCTTTATAGTATGGGGCCATCACATGTTTATCACAGGAATGAATCCATTCCTAGGTTCTGTTTTCGTATTTACTACATTGTTAGTTGCTATTCCTTCGGCTGTTAAAGTGTTTAATTATTTAACAACATTATGGCGAGGGAATCTTCAGTTTACGCCTCAAATGTTATTTGCCATTGGTTTGGTTTCCTTCTTTATCACTGGCGGATTAACAGGAATTATACTTGGTGATTCAGCTTTGGATATTAATGTGCACGACACTTATTTTGTAGTGGCACACTTTCATATTGTAATGGGATCATCAGCTATCTTCGGGATGTTTGCCGGAGTTTATCATTGGTTCCCTCGTTTATATGGAAGGATGATGAATAAGAAATTGGGATACATTCACTTTTGGATGACGGTTGTCAGCGTATATGGTGTGTTTTTTCCGATGCATTTTTTAGGTCTCGGCGGATTGCCAAGAAGATATTATGCTAATACTGCATATGAAGGTTTCCATGAAATGGTGAATGTAAATGGTCTAATCACTGTGTTTGCTCTCTTAGGTGGTTTAGCACAGTTAATATTTGCATTCAACTTCTTCTACAGCATTTGGAAAGGAAAGAAAGCAGTTCAGAATCCTTGGAAGTCGAACACCCTTGAATGGACAGCACCTGTAGAACATTTGCACGGTAACTGGCCCGGTCCAATTCCTACTGTTCACCGTTGGCCATATGATTATGGTAAACCCGGTGCAAAGGAAGATTTTATCATGCAAACTATTCCTTACAGTGAAACACCGGAGAGTAATATTCCGGGTGATGAGCATTAGGAAGATTAGAAAATATATTAAATGGCGTACTAATAATAGTGCGCCATTTTTATATATAAAATTATTTACTTTTTTTATCCTGATAAACTGTTTTTACAGCAATGGACAACCATTCACTGAATCTTGGAGTGAGAATATCCGTTGTGGAAACTGTAATTATGAATTCCTAGGGGCTGACAATTTGAATTATTTTCTTCTTGCAAGAAAGAATGGGGAATTCAAAATTGTAAAATTTGATCAGCAGTTTAGAAAAATCGGCGAAAAAATTTTATTAAAAAAAGCAGGGAAATCGGAATATTTTTTTGATGCGAAAATTGTTGATGGCAAATTGAATTTTTTTACCAAGAAGTACATTGGCAGTTCAACACAGTTTTTTATAGATATACTCGATTGTGAGTCGCTTACAATGGTTAAGGAGGATGTAAAGCTTTGGAGTGTAATTGGCGAGCTGGACACATCAATAATCACTGCAAGTCTTTATTATTCCGGAAACAGATTGGTAGTTTCATATTTAGGAAAAAATAATTGGCTTGATCGATGTGGTTATTTCATGCTTGATAATGAAGCAAAGTTGATTTCGCAGGTTGATTTCAAATTTCCATTATTATCACTCGGCTATGAACCTGAAAATTATACCTATGAATTCAATCGGTTTTACCTTCTTACACACACAGAAGAAAAGGTGTATGGGCCCAAAGGTGACAGCTTAATCAGGCAGTACAGGATATTTTATGCTGATGATGGCGATACAATATTTCATCACAGTGATTTACAGTTTATTCATAAATCTCCGCAACAAGCTTATTTTTTTATTTCAAGGAAAAATAGAATTGATGTTTTTGGTTTCAACAATTCAACGGATGGAAAGTATTCCTTAGGGTTTTACCATGATCAATATGATATTGTAACAGGGAAACAAATTTCAAGAGAAACAAAAAATTTTATGCTGGATGCTCCTGATACTGCAATCAACCTTTTTTTAAAAGACTTTTATATTACTAATGCATTTGATAGGAAAAGCGGATTATACGTATTCGCGGAGCGTGCAACCTACAATCCTAAGTTGTACCGATACAACATCATACGAAATCCAGTATACCATCAGTTCAATATTGATGAAGGGCTCGTAATCCATTTTAGTACAGAAAACAAACTCGACTGGATACAAATGGTACCAAAGAAACAGGTTTTTAGTTCTTCATACAATACAGCTGCTTCATTTGAATCTGTCATTGGGAAAAATGCGTTGCTTGTCTATAATGATAACCCACGGAATCATGATTTGAAAGACGGAGAAATACCAAGATCTTACCATTCTGATGATGCTACAGAAATTGTAATGGTTTCCATCAATGATGAATCAATGGAAAGATTTGCTTTAGTTCCACAGAAAAATAACAACTATCATTACTTTATTCCTGATAAGGCGGCAATAATCAATGAGAAAAAAATATTTCTGATTACTGAGTCAGGTGGTGATTACAGGTTCGGTACAATAGAATTTAAATGATAAAATGGTGCCTGAAAGAATTGAATTGTTAGGTTGTTTCAAGTCTTAGATCTGGAAATAATTCCTGGGATATTAATGCTCAATCCCACCGTCACCATGCACATGCCCATGTGCCAGTTCATCCATGGTGGCTTCACGAACAGAAAGAACTGCACCATTAAAATGTAAATCCATTCCTGCAAGTGGGTGATTAAAATCCATGGTAACATCAGTATCATCAAATGCAAGTACTTTCCCGCGAAGCATATTACCCTCATTGTCTGACATTGGCAATATGTTGCCAACTTTCACAACTTCGAAATCAATCACATTGTCTTGTTTAAATATTTCAATCGGTAATTTAATAATGGCTTCCTTATCGGTGTAGCCATAACCATCTTCAGGACGGATATCAAATTTAAACTGGTCGCCCGACTTCAACCCATCTAGTTTTTGTTCAAATCCTGGTATCATCATCCCGCTTCCGAAAATAAATACCAAAGGACTGCTTTCATCAACTTGCTCAACGTCATGCATTGGTAGTTCTGTTGATCCGGCCCGAAGCTGATAAATAACAGATACAACTACATTTTGTGAAATTTTCATTTGTGATTTTTTTTCGGTCCGCAAGATATACTTTTTATTTAAACTTATAAACTTCGTTCACAAATCTATTAACGCCATTTTTATTGGAGGCAAGAATAAAATGCCAATCAGAATAACCGAAATCTGAATTAAATACGGATTGATTTATAAGCATTGAGGCAACGTTCGCGTGCGAATTGATGATCTACAATAGGGCTGGGATAATTAATTTCTTCTAGCTCAGGAATCCATTTTCTTATATATATTAAATCAGGGTCAAATTTTTTTGCTTGTTCCGTAGGGTTAAAAATGCGGAAGTAAGGCGCAGCATCACAGCCAGTTCCCGCAGCCCACTGCCAGCCGCCATTGTTGCTGGCCAGTTCATAATCCAATAATTTTTTGGCGAAGTATGCTTCCCCCCATCGCCAGTCGATCAATAAATGTTTGGTTAGGAAGCTGGCCGTGACCATGCGTAACCTGTTATGCATGAATCCGGTTTCATTTAATTCACGCATGCCTGCATCTACCATCGGGTAGCCGGTTTTTCCCATGCACCAACTATCAAACTCTGCTTCATTATTTCGCCATTTCATATTGTCGTATAAGGGTTTAAATGATCCATTGATAATGTAAGGGAAATGCCATAAGATTACCTGATAAAATTCGCGCCATATTAATTCAATCAGAAAAGTTTGACCCAGCGATTTTGCTTTTTTTGCAATTTTTCTAATGCTGACAGTTCCAAAACGTAAATGGATACTGAGATGCGAAGTGCCATTGATAGCAGGGAAATTTCTTGTTGTTTCGTAATTTTTTATCAGGTCATCGCTAACAGTTGTTGGAGGAAATTGAGCTTTTGCATTCTTAAAACCAATTGACTCCAACGTGGGAATTGCAAGTTTTTTAATTTGCGAGAAATTAGTGAAATGCTTTTCTGTTGTCCACGTTTTTAAATGATCATCGCTCAGCTTAGTCAGCCATTTCTTTGAAAATGGTGTAAAAACCGTATAAGGAGTTCCATCATCTTTTGTGATTTCTTGTTTTTCAAAGATGACATGGTCTTTATAAGTATGAAAGGAAATGCTTTTTAATTGAAGGAATTCTTTTACCTGGTTATCACGATCAATAGCATAAGGTTCATAATCGTTGTTGGTAAAAACCTGTTTAATGGAAAAGGTCTCCGTCAGCTCTTTCCACACATCAAGTGGTTTCCCATGTTTAACTAGCAATGTGGACCCAAGGGCAGCCAGTTGTTTATTGATACGCTCAAGTTGCTGATGAATAAAATTTACACGCTGGTCGGAATTATCTTCCAGTTTATCTAAAATGGCTTTGTCGAAAATAAAAAGCGGGATAACCGGATGAATACTGTTTAGCGCATGATATAAGCCGCAATTGTCTTCCAGTCGCAAATCCCGCCTAAACCAAAAAACGTTGACAAGTTCCTTCATTGCGCAAAAATATTTTTTAAAGCACTGTTAATGTCTTTGTAAATAAATTTAAATCCTGTCTCAACAAATTTTTGTGAATTTACCCTGCATCCTGCTAAAACAATAATTGACTTTTCGCCGAGTAATATTTTCAGCATCAACGGCGGAACAGGCACTCGAATGGAAAATTGTTTAGTTACTGATTGAAGCACTTTAACAAGTTCAATATTGGGAACCGGAATAGGCGCAACAGCATTATATATACCTGATAGTTGAATGTTTTCGATGGCATGGATATACATGCGGCACATATCATCAATGTGAATCCAGCTTTGATAAAAGTTTCCATTTCCAAAATAAGGCGCAATACCAAAGCGAAATGGCTTATATAACTCAGGTAGTGCTCCACCTTTCAACGACAATACCAGACCTGTTCGAAGTATTACCGTGCGACAGGGATAATGGCTGTTTGCTTCTTCCCATTGTTCACAGGTAAGTGCCGGAAAGCTATTGTCGTGCGGAGATGATTCGTCAACCCATTTTTCATTTTCGTCCTTATATACTCCCGTTCCTGATGCACAAATTATTGCTTTCACCTGAGGAGATTTGATAATAATCTTTTTCAATAGCTCAGCTGACTGCACCCGGCTTTCTATTACTTGTTTCTTAAATGAATTCGTCCAACGGTGCGCTGCAATATTTTCACCTGAAAGATGTATTACATAATCAACATTGAGTAGCGCTTTTTCATCGATATGGTTTTTAGCGGGATTCCATTCAAACGTTTCTGTTTTTGAATCCGCTCTTGCTTTTCTGCTAAGGTGGGCAACCGTGTAGCCTGATTCTAAGAGCATTTCCGTTAACCTAGATCCAATAAGGCCTGTGCCACCGGTAATTAAAACTTTTTTTCCTTTAAGGGTATTCATGTTTTATGAATTAGGGCAAGTAAATTATTTCTCAGGTGTTTCGGAATCTGCAGTAGTAAAATCTGCTGGATCAAAATCCAATATAGGAGCCACATTAACTCTTCGACCAAATTTATAGCGAAAAGCAATGCGTGCAAAGACAGATGTAGCGGATTGAGTGCTAAAATCATTAACAAATAATTTGGTATTGGTCTGTATTCCTAGTTCAGGTTGAATAGAGAATTGATAGGAAAGTTTGTGATTTAAGATAACTGCAATGAGCATGTTTTTATGCCGAAAGGTGGCATCATTAATATCATTTTCAGGATAATGGACATTGTAAAAGCCACCGTTGGGTTTAATGGTAGCCGATATTGATGTTGCATTACTGAAAAAATGAGTGTATTGAATTGTGATAGGTAATAATATGCTTATCAGGTCTTCTTTTGTTGGCCGATACTGGAGTCCGATTATTGGAAGCAGCTTATTATAAGCATAAACAGAAGTATAGGCAACACCGACTGTCCAATCAAACTCATCATTTTGTCTGTGTCGCCAAAATGCACTGCCATTCATATATAATCCATTCAAAGAAATCTCATTCAACTCATGCGCAAGAATCCCTTGCAGTGATACCATGTATAAATTTCGAAGGCCTTTGGAGTAAATAAAATTACTTCCCAATCGCGCTCTTAATAATTTATCTGAACTCAAAAAGCCGCCTACAGGTTGAATAATGGCCGCTGCACCCTGCAGGGTGACCCCAATTAACGGAGTGTTTCCATTTGATGTTAGCCAGTCTTTACCCTTATATAATGGGAAGCCGAATTGAATCTCTGCTTTTTCATACCCGAATTTATCCTCCAAGGTATCTACCTGACTGGCAATATGACTTTCTACATTCATTTTAATATGTGATGAAAGCAGTGGATGTGGTCCGGGCCAAACCTGGGCTGAAACAATTGAAACTTGCAAAAGAGAAAGTAAAAAATGTAGCGTGATGAATTTTTTTAAGTTCATTTGCATGACGAAATCAAAGAAAGTGTTTTTTTGTATGATGTATTTGCCCAATAAACAAAATGTTGATATTATTCCTTATCGTTTTGATCTGGAAATTATTGCTGATGTAATAAAACAATTGGAAAAAGATGTCGTGCTTTCAGGTGGGATTTTGGAAATTCCTAAAGAAGGATATACTGATATCGTAATACTTAAAAATATGGTCGCTGAATACGTTAGTCAAATATCTGTCACCAATGCAACCCTTTTGTTCAACCTCTTTTACAGGATTGATATACCGCAGCAGCTAATAGAGCAGCAATCGGAAGATGTTGCAGAGCTGTTGCTAAAACGGGAATTACTCAAAGTGCTTACCAGGAGATTTTACGGGAAATAACGCCCTTAAATATTATTTACGCAATTCAAAATTTTGCCCCAGATAAACACGTCTTACCTGTTCGTCGTTTGCCAGTTCAACAGCAGTACCTTCTTTTAGAATTTTTCCTTCAAATAAAAGGTAAGCACGGTCAGTGATACTAAGTGTTTCATGAACATTGTGATCAGTAATCAGGATGCCGATATTTTTTTCTTTTAATCGTGCAATGATTGATTGGATGTCTTCTACGGCAATAGGGTCAACGCCTGCAAATGGTTCATCTAATAACATAAACTTTGGGTCAACGGCGAGGGCACGCGCAATCTCAGTTCTTCTGCGTTCGCCGCCGGAAAGTAAATCGCCACGACTTTTGCGAATTTTTTGCAAACCAAATTCTTCCAATAAACTCTCAACCTTGTCACGTTGTATCTTCGCATCAAGGCCAGTCATTTCAAGCACCGCTTTAATATTATCTTCAACGGTCAACTTTCGAAAAACGGATGCTTCCTGTGCCAGATAACCAATACCACGCTGCGCACGTTTATACATTGGCTCACTCGTTATTTCTTTATCATCAATATAAATCCGGCCTTCATTCGGTTTGATCAAACCAACCGTCATATAAAAAGTAGTTGTTTTACCTGCTCCGTTTGGACCCAATAAACCAACAATTTCTCCCTGCTGTACCCGAATTGAGACATTATCTACAACGGTGCGGCCTTTATATCTTTTAACTAAATTATCGGAGCGAAGGAACAAGGGTTTTTGGTTTAAAGTTTAAAGTTTTTTGTTTAAGCTAGTTACAATTGTTTACCTGCGGTGAGGGCTTCGCCGTTGAAAAAGTTTGAAATTGTTAAATAAGTTGTTTGCTAATTGCCAATTGTAAAAGGTTAATGTCACTGCATGCTGTTTTTTATTACTATTCCTAAGGTTTTATTTTCCTGATTGAAAATCTCAACTGTCAGCAAAAGTAAAGTTTATCAGAATACCAATTGAAGACTTGCGCGGATTCCAAATTGACTGGGAGTTATGGCGTCAGGACCATTTCTTATTTTGTATAAATTGATATAATCTTTATCAATATAGGATAGTCTCCAAATAAAGTCCACACGTATTATTTTAAAAATGTTTTCTACGCCAAGATTCGTTTCAATGTAAGGTTTAGTAAGCGAAGAAAATGCATTTGGATTGGTTAGGATGTCCCTGTTTGCTTCACTAAGACTACCACTTACAGCTTTAATCCCTGCAAGCTCACGCCATTTTAATTTCCGCATCAATGGTATTTTGTCAAGAAAAAATCCATCAAAGTGATGTGTTGCATACATGCTTACATAAAAGTCGCTGACAAATTCGTAATACTGCATCATATTATACGCTGCAAAATCATAAAAGTAACTTTCATTTCCAGGATGATTTTCAAGCAAAGGGTAGGGAACTGTTTTCCAAATTTTACCGAATTGTAAAACGTAATAGGTGTAGCCAAATGGTTTAATTTTTATCTGGTCATCGATTTTGACCATCAGTTTCTGATACTCGAAATTCCCTTGCATGAAATCTTTTATACCAAGGCCAACATTTACTTGCAACGTTGGGTAGGCGCTTCCAATGCTTACACGGTCCATTTTACCATTGATAAATTTCTCTCTATATAAAAACCTTGTATTGATGGACAACTCCGTGGCTCTGATATTTTCTTCTACTTCAGTATGTTCAGGATTGGTGTAATAAGAATAATCGAGTGAGCCAAGTGGAGAAATAACACCGTGCATCAACATGATCTTGTTTGAAAAGCCTGGTATCCATTCCCTTTCATACCAGGATTTAGTGACCTTAGTATGTGTTAATTTGTTGGCGGGAGAAGTTCTGAATATACTTGTTAATATATTGTCATCCTGGAAAGCATTATCACTTTGTCCTAATTGTTGCACATCATCCCGATAACTGAACCCAATAAATTGCCTTGGTTTTTTTGAAAGCATATATCGGAAGCCATATGCATATTTGAAATTCATATCTTTTGTTCCGTATGCCAACCCTCCGTTTAATTCAAGTCTGGTACTGAATTTGTTGCTCGTTCGTGCGCTGATACGAAATCTGGCACCTTCGATATTATTAAAGCTAAAAAAGGTGTAATAGGGCCCAAGATCAAAGTATCCTGTTGTATAATAACCGGTAAAGAAAAGCGTAATGATGTCGACATAAGTTTTAAAAGCAGGTAAGGTTTTAATGGTGTCAACCAGGTGATAAATTTTCTGTTCACGTTCGTTTAAGCTGTCATGTCTTTCTTTATCCCAAAAGTCGTTTGTTCGGGAGAGCGCTTCATCAACAACTACAATGTTTTCCGTACCATTAAAGATCTCATCATTGATGGGCTGATTAAAAAGAAATTTTTTATAAGATGTTGTTTTACGCCCAATAAATCCCATGCCCTCTTCCCGGGCCGCAAAATCAATAACAAGCATGTCTTTCGATAACATCCATTGCTTGTTGTCAACTCTTGTATATTCCTGCACAATTGCCATATCATCAATCCAGTTAATGTTGGCATCTTCGGCAATACGCATATTAATTTTTTTAACAGCCCAGGTAGTATCATGGACCCAAAAGTCACCGGTAAAGGTTAATTCCTGAACACGGCGCGGTTTAAACTTTAATTTATAACACCATTGGTCGTTAATAAAAGTGCTGTCAATTAAATAGTATTTATAATACAAAAGCCCAAGATCTGAAATGGGGCTGACAAAAGCTTTGTTGAAAAGGTCAATGTAATTCTGATAGATATCAACGCGTTGATACATATCACCTAAAAATTGTGTGATGGAAGTGTTTTCCAGTCCTGAAATCTTACTGCCTTTAATAACCTCTTTTTTAGCCTTGGGGTTATTTTTAAAATAAATATCTGACATGGTTTCTGAAATGAAAAACGGAAGAAATGGTTTGCTGTTTGTTTCTGTACTATCAATGTTATCCCAGATAAATGCAAATGGTTTTAATAACTTTTTCGATTTGAATTTTTCTGTGATATTAGTTACATCAAATTCCACTTTGTTGTAAACTTCAAACTGGTAGGTCTCTAATTTTGCGGGATCATTTTCATCTTTATGTTTAATGATGTTGCGTAAAATTACATTAGCCGGATTTTCTCCTGCTTTGATTTCCACTTCTTTTAAATCGTAATAACTGGCCTTCATGGCAAAATTTGCTTTTTGCACCTGACCTTTTTTCACCCTTAGTGTTACATTGCGGTAACCTAACATCGTACAAATGATAGAATCTGTTGGTGTAGTGGTGATCAAACTGTAGTTCCCATCCATCCCCGTATTGGTGCCAATAGTTGATCCTTTTAAAACAATAGTTGCAAAAGGGATGGGTTCATTGGTTAAAGCATCTGTTACCTTGCCACTAATATTGGTTATTTGTGCAGGAACCACCAGGTATGCAAAAAACAAAAAGAAGAAAAACAGGAAATGTTTTTTGCTGAAAACGAGCGTCATAAACAATAAGAAGTAGTTGTGATATCTTTTCGGATGTGAATTCACTCCAAAGTTAACAAATCTTCCCAGTACTCAAGTGCCCTTCGTGTATGAGGGATAACAATAGTGCCGCCGACCAGGTTGGCAACCATAAAAATCTCAAATAATTCATCTGTTGTTAAGCCGGCAGAATGACATTTTTCGAGATGATATCGGATACAGTCATCACATCGTAAAACCATGGAAGCCACTAAACCCATCATTTCTTTTGACTTTAAAGACAAAGCGCCATCAGTATACGTATTGGTATCCAGATTATACAAACGTTTGATGTTCACGTTTCCCTGTGCAAGAATTTTTGCATTCATGCGGGAACGATAGGAATTAAATTCTTCAGCCAGTTTGCCCATTGAAAGTTTAAGGTTTTTGTTTTAAAGTTTATTGGTTAAGGTTTTTTGATTTACATTTCTCCATCTTCAATTTATTTTTTCAGCCTTCCGTTTTTTGAAAGTCACCGCCCTTGATACATATATACTTATTTCATATAATAGAAAAAGTGGAATTGCAACCAACATCATACTTGTTACGTCAGGCGATGGAGTGATAAATGCTGCAATAATTAAATTGACAATCATCGCATGTTTTCGATATTTACGCATGAACTCAGGTGTGATCACACCGAGTTTTGAAAGAAAGTAAACTATCATTGGTAATTCAAAAACCAAACCTGACGAAAGTGATAAAATTGTAACGGTACTGATGTAAGAATCGAGTGTGATTTGGTTTTGGACTTCACTGCTAACCTGATAATTCCCAAGAAAATTAATTGACATAGGCGCTATGATGTAATAGCCGAATGATAGCCCCACCAGAAACAAAAAGGAAACCGCAAAGACAATTCCTCTGGAGTATTTCTGTTCTTTTGCACTTAATGCAGGTTTAATAAAACGCCAAATCTCCCAAATGAAATAAGGAAAGGCAATAATGAATCCAACTACAAATGCCACCCACATGTGCATGGTAAATTGCCCCGACAGATCGGTACTAATGATCTTGAAGTTAATCTGATCAAAGCACATGTCGAGATTGTATTTCTGAGACAGTGAGCACAATATTCTGTACGTTAAAAAGCTGGAATTCTTAGGTGCCAGTATGATGTCGTCAAAAATAAATTCCTTGTTTAAAAAAGCAATTGTTGCAAAGGTAAGAATTGCAATAACTGACCGGACAATATGCCAACGTAAAGCTTCCAGGTGCTGCAGGAAGGTCATTTCATTGGATAGTCTGTTTTTCATAATATATATAATGGGATCAACGAATTACGAATAGTTACTAATTTTACTAATTGTGTTTAGTGGGGAGTGTGATTGCCGGTTAAAAATATACCTATTCGTAAATTCGTATTTTATTCGTAATTAGTTGATGAAATCGTAATTCGTTGATGTTAAATTATTCCCTCTTTCAATAAATCATGTAAATGAATAAACCCAAGGAATGTTTTATTATCAAGTACAACCAACTGTGTGATATTGCTGGCTTTCATTAACTGTAAAGCTTCAACAGCCATGGAGTCGCGGCTTACTGTTTTAGGTTTAGTTGTCATAATATCTTTTGCAGTAAGCTTCACAAAAGTTTTATGCTGCTGCATCATCCTGCGCAAGTCACCATCAGTGATAATTCCTTCCAGTGTTTTTTTATTCAGAACGGCTGTCACACCCAGACGCTTAGATGAAATCTCAAGTATCACATCATTAATGGAGGCGTTTTTTGAAACTGAAGGCTTGGGATTTTGGGCATATAAATCTTCTACTTTAAGGTATAGACGTTTGCCCAATGCGCCGCCGGGATGGTAGCGGGCGAAGTCGGACTTGGTAAATCCACGGTGTTCCAAAAGACAAACGGCAAGCGCATCGCCCATGGCAAGCTGTGCTGTTGTGCTGCTGGTTGGTGCCAGATTCAAAGGGCAGGCTTCTTTTTTTACTGAGGCATTCAATACATAATCAGCCTGATCTGATAAGAAACTAGCTATATTGCCTACTATGCCCACCAAAATATTTCCACCATTCTTAATCAAAGGAGCCAGCACCTTGATTTCAGGTGTATTACCACTGTTGCTGATTAATAATACCACATCATTTTTTTGAATGGTACCCAAATCGCCATGAATGGCATCGGCAGCATGCATGAAAACTGAAGGGGTGCCTGTGGAGTTAAAAGTTGCAGTGAGTTTTTGCGCAATGATGGCGCTTTTACCTATGCCACTCACCACCACACGGCCTTTGGATTCAACTATAAGCTTGACAACAGCTACAAAATTTTTATCGATAAATTTCGTTAGCCCTTTTACCGAATCGGCCTCTATTTCAAGTGTCCGCTTGGCAATCTCAACTATCTGGCGCTCTCCTTTCACAAAAAAATTTGGTTAAAAAGTAATTATGATGTTTTTTTTAATAAATTCACAAAGTGTTGCAAAAATATATGCTTAGATGTTTACTATGATAATAATCATAACTTTATTGTTATGAATACGCAATAAATTGAATTTTCAAGGAGGCTAAATATTATTAGCATCCAATTAATATTCTGTTATCTTTGCAATCCTTAAAAAAATCCTGCTGTAAAACATGTTAGTTGCCGAGAATACCCTTATTGATGCTTTGAATAAATTTTTTGGTTATGAGTCGTTTAAAGGCGACCAAGAAGCCGTTATAAAAAATGTGTTGGAGCGCAAAAATACTTTTGTAATTATGCCGACAGGTGGTGGTAAGTCAATGTGTTATCAGTTGCCTGCTTTAATGAGCCCTGGCACCGCCGTTATAATTTCTCCATTAATTGCATTGATGAAGAACCAGGTGGATAGCATCCGTGGTTTTAATACAGAAGACGGTGTGGCACACTTCATGAATTCATCGCTCTCCAAATTGGAAATAACCAAGGTCAGGAAAGACATAATGGATGAAAAGACAAAGTTGCTCTTTGTAGCACCTGAGTCTTTGACTAAAGAGGAAAATATTAAATTTCTCAAGGAAGTCAATATTTCATTTTTTGCCATTGATGAAGCACATTGTATCTCCGAGTGGGGCCATGATTTCCGTCCTGAATACCGCCGACTTAGACCGATTATTGAGATGATTGGGGAAGTGCCAATCATAGCGCTTACAGCTACGGCAACGGAAAAAGTACAGGCCGACATTCAAAAGAACCTGGGCATGATGGATGCTACCGTTTTCAAAGCATCATTTAACCGACCTAACTTATATTACGAAATACGTCCGAAGATTAATGTTATTAAAGAAATTATCAAGTTCGTAAAACAGAACTCCGGTAAATCAGGAATCATTTATTGCCTGAGCCGGAAGAAAGTGGAGGAGGTTGCACAAACATTAACAGTAAATGGAGTAAAAGCTTTACCCTATCATGCCGGGCTGGATGCAACTACCCGCGCCAAACACCAGGATATGTTTCTGATGGAAGATGTGGATGTGATAGTGGCCACAATTGCTTTTGGAATGGGTATCGATAAGCCCGATGTACGTTTTGTTATACACCACGATATTCCAAAAAGCCTTGAAGGATATTACCAAGAGACAGGAAGGGCTGGCAGAGATGGACGTGAAGGAAAATGTGTTTGTTTTTATAGTTACAAGGACATTGAGAAATTGGAGAAATTCATGAAAGGCAAACCGGTTGCTGAGCAGGAAATTGGGAAGCAATTGTTATTGGATACAGTTGGGTATGCAGAAACTTCCGTTTGCCGGAGGAGAGTACTGTTACATTATTTTGGAGAGCATTACGATCAGGATAACTGCCAAAGTTGTGATAACTGTATTCATCCAAAACAAATGGTGGAAGCGCAAGAAGAATTAAAGTTGATGCTGGAAGCAGTGTTGGCAGTGAAAGAAAAACACCAGTCAGAGCATGTGGTCAATGTATTGGTAGGTAAAACAGACCAAGCTGTGAAGACCTATAAACATGATAAGCTGGAAATATTCGGTGAAGGCATTGATCAGAATGAGCGATTCTGGACTGCATTAATCCGTCAGGCATTATTAGCCGGGCTGCTTACTAAGGATATTGATAATTACGGATTGTTGAAGTTTAGCGACAAGGCTAAAGCATATTTGAAAAATCCAACGACATTTAAAATTGCGCTGGATGCCAATTTTGAAAATACGGAGACTGATGAAGATGATGATTTCTCCGGAGTAGGTGGTGGCGGTGCTGCAGATGAAGAATTGTTTGCCATGCTGAAAGATATGCGGAAGAATGAGGCTAAGCGATTAAATCTTCCTCCTTTCGTAATTTTCCAAGATCCTTCATTAGAAGAGATGGCGACGAATTATCCCATCACCATGGAGGAAATGAAAAACATCACAGGTGTGGGAGGTGGTAAGGCTTCAAAGTATGGAAAGCCTTTTATTGAAATGATTCAGCATTATGTGGAGGAAAATGAGATTGAACGCCCAATGGATCTCATCATTAAAAGTGTTGCCAACAAAAGTGTATTAAAGGTTTACATCATTCAGAATATCGACCGTAAAATTTCATTGAACGATATGGCGCGTGCCAAAGGAATGCCGCTGCGTGATTTGCTGGGTGAAATTGAAACCATCGTTTCGTCAGGTACAAAAATTGATATTAATTATTACATCAATGAAGTGATTGATGAAGACAGACAGGATGAAGTTTATGATTATTTCCGCACTGCTGAAACCGACTCAGTGGAGGACGCCCTTGCTGAACTTGGAGAAGATGATTACAGTGAAGATGATATTCGACTCATGCGCATAAAGTTTATGAGTGAGTTGGGGAATTAATAGAACTTGATGTTAGATTTTTAAAACGGGGAATTTTGTTCCCCGTTTTTTTTAGAACAGGAATTAATTCCTGTTCTATTAATTACCGGGCTAATGAATTTGCAAATCAATTTTCTGATTTTAATAATTTCAATGCCTCACCAACAGACTTTACAGGAGCCAAACAGCTATTGTCGCGGCATATATAGATCAGTGTTTCGCCTTTTACAAAACGGTTTTCAAAAACAGGCAAGGAGTTTTCTTCTGTCGAAAATGCAAATAAAACATTTGGTAAAAAGTGTTTTGAAAATTCTTTATAAAAAAGGGTTGCTTCGTTTCCAAAAATCACTACTTCATAAATCGTGTTTTTCAATAGCAAAGCAGCTTGGGCCCAATTGCTATACCATGGGGTATTCTTGGTAATGTCTTCAGAAATATTTGCAATCATCTGTTTGGCAATGGCTGAAAATTCCGGCAATGAGTAATAATGACTTAAGCGAATCAGGTTTTTTGCCATGGTAGAATTGGCAGATGAAATAACATTATCCTGAATCTCCATTTTACGGGCAATGAGTGGATTGTCTTTTTTTGATGTAAAATAAAACATGCCGCTTTCTACATCATAAAACTCATCCAAAACAATTGTAGTCAAAGACCTGGATTTTGACAGCCATTGCAGATTGCCTGTACATTGATACAATGCAATAAATGCTTCAATTACTAATGCATAATCTTCCAGATAGCCATTGATTTTTGCATTGCCTTCTTTATAGATGCGAAAAAGATGGTCCCCCAACGAGAATTTTTCAAATAGCAATGTCGCATTTTTTAATGCAGTTTTTAAAAAATGTTCTTCATTAAACGCAACATAAGCATCCGTATATCCTTTCAGCATTAATGCATTCCAGGAACAGATTTGCTTGTCATCCAGTCCGGGACGAATGCGCTTAAATCTTTCTTCATTCAATAATTTTTTACATTCGGCAATAATAATATGCAATTGCTTTTCAGTAATATTATGGTTGGATGAAATCTCTTTATTCTCTTTATCACGCAACAATATATAGTAGTCGTCTTCCAAATAACCCAATTCGTTCACATTGTAATAATCACAGAAAACTACTGCATGTTCGACTAATATATTTTCAATTTCAGCTTTTTTCCAGATATAATATTTGCCTTCCATGCCTTCACTGTCGGCATCTAATGCTGAATAGAAGCCGCCTTCTGAAGATGTCATTTCATGAGAAATAAATTCCAACGTTTCATAAACCACCGATTTGTATAAAGCATTTCCTGTTACCAGGAATGCATTGGAGTAAAGTGAAACTAATTGTGCATTGTCATACAACATTTTTTCAAAGTGTGGCACTTTCCAAAAATTATCTGTTGAGTATCTTGCAAAACCACCAGCCAGCTGGTCATAAATACCACCATAAGCCATTTTTGTTAAGGTGAGATCAACTTGATTCAGACATTCGTTTTTACCGGTATGGTAATACAGTTGCAATAATAATTCCCAGTTGGCCGGCATTGGAAATTTAGGTGCGCGGTTCATGCCGCCGTTCTCTTTGTCAAAATGTGCTGCTAAATTTTTGACAAAATCTATTGCGTTTATAGCAATCTCATCAAATGAATCAACTGATTTTTGAACCAGCTCCATCTTTTTTACGCCTTGGGTGAGGTCGCTGGCATACTGTATGCATTGATCTGGTTCTTTTTCAAATAATGTTGCAACCTGTACCAACACTTGCTGCCATTGCTGTTTGGGAAAATAGGTGCCACCATAAATTGGACGTTGGTCTGGGAGTGTAATGCAATTCAAAGGCCAGCCACCCCGTCCTGTTATTAATTGTACTGCCGACATATATATAGCATCAACATCGGGACGTTCTTCTCTGTCAACTTTAACACATATAAAATATTTATTCATGATGGCTGCTGTTTCTTCATCTTCGAAACACTCATGCTCCATCACATGACACCAATGACAGGAAGAATAACCAATGCTGATCAACAACAATTTATTTTCATCAACAGCTTTTTTTAAAGCGGATTCATTCCATGCAAGCCAGTTTACAGGGTTGTGTGCATGTTGCAACAGGTATGGACTGCTTTCATGGATGAGTTCATTGGTATGTTGTGAAGGGTTTTCTGTCAGCATAGATGCCGGCGAAGTTACAGGATAATAATAAAGAAAAGTAAAGCACTTTATGCCGCAATGTCTTTCTTGCCGATGCTATTCCGTTTAACAAGTTCTGCAAAGCCTGTTTTTTTCAGTTTGCTTTCTGCCCAGGTTAGAAAATCAAAGTACTCGAAAACGGGTTTTTCAAACGGATCCTTGTTTAGTTTGATTAATTCATTATAAAGTAGTGCGAAAGAGCTGTGATTTAAGTTTTCATTACCTGAACGGGCAATCACCTTGATGAAGTCAAGAAAAACTGCTTCAAACTTATACATTCTTTTACGTTTAGTTAGATAACGCTGCACCGAACGCAAGGTGTATGGGATCAATTCATTGTTACCTATTTCGAGATGTACCACTAAATCAAATAACCTCGCTAAAGCATAAATATCCTGGTTGGCATCCATGTCACTGTCGTTCAAAAGCCGGTTCAGCCACTTCAGGGATTCATTATATTGTCCCAATCCAAAATAAACAATGGCAATATTAAAATAGAAAAATGCTTCGCGGACTTTATTGATTTTGTCTTTGTATTTTCTTAGTCCGCTAATAACTGTGGGAACCAGGGCTTCTGCCTTTTTAAACTGCCCTGTTTGTATATATAAAGTAAGTTCAGCACTGAGGCTGGTGGAAAATAATTTTATCTCCAAATCTTCAGTTGTCTTTTTACCGAGCATAGCAGGAATCTCTTTTAGCCTGGAAAGAAATTTAAGTATTTCGCGATGTTTGTGAAGTTGTGTGCAGAGGTAGATGATATTACTAAGGGCTGCGAAATACTTATTGGGTTCTTCCTGTAGCATTTCCGGATTGGACTCCATCAATAACAAGTATTTTTTGATATATTGATAACTGTTAATGTAATCACCAATACCGAAATAATAGGCGCTGTATATATGTGCATTCAGGCAACGTGTTTCATAAGTAAGGGCAGCTTCTTCACTTTTTAGCAGGACATTATCAATAATCGTTTTGAATTCTTCTAGTTCACGGAGGTCGCGTACTTTTCCGTAACGGTTTAACTTAAAAAATAGCCGACTTTTAAGGTTCCAGAAATCACTGTAGTTATTCATCTTATCAAGCAGCAGCATATCCTCTTCCAGGAAATGCAAAAGGTCAACTTCTGTTACTGTGGCATAACTGTCTTTTTCAATAAGTTTCTTTTCCCATTTATATATATCCAGTAAGATGGAATGTTTTTCATAACGCTGCGCCAGTTTTTTAGATTTTGCCAACATTTTACTGCATTCATCATAAAGGGATTTCTTGTAAAGTATTTCAGCATAATGTAACTGACTTCTTAACTGCACATCTATAGAGCTTTCAGAGTGATAGGCGTCAAGGCTGCGAAGAATGGTTTCATACAACCTGTTTTTTGCGATCGAGAAAGAGTTCTTGGCTTTTAACCTGCGGAAGGTGCGTTTAAGGACAGGTTCATCATATTCTTCCATTTTATCAATGGCTTCAAACATCTTAAGGTATTCGTTTTTATTGCCTATGGTATGACGAGCGGCAAATAGTTTGAAATACCTTTTTTCAGGAGGAGTTAATGATTTAATAAAACGGAACAGTATATCGGAAGTGCCTTTTGACATGTTTATTTTAAGCTAAATATGGCGTTGAATTCATATAGAAATAGATAAAAATTTATTGCTTCGATTGTTCATTGACCCATTGAATTAGGCGGTCTGCGGATTTTTAATAGGGGTATTTAAATATAGTAAAATTATTTGATGGCACACCTGATTAGTTATATTATTGGCAAAATATCGCTATTCAGACCTGTAATGTTTTTGATAAAAAAGGCCTGTTTATCACTATAAATGAGCAACAGTATAACCATGCATTGTTGGCTGATAATTCAAGCAGACCGCTAATTAGGAGGGGAATAAAGCACATGTTAAGGATAATTTGCCGGAAACTTGTCCTGTTAATCCTGCTTTTATGTTTTGTAAGGTTTTTCCGAAAAACTTTTATTTCATTATGTAAGGATTAAAGAATAATTGACCATTTCATTTCAAGCGTTAACGGAATATTTGCGACATCTCATATTACTTAAGTGGGATGAATCGAAAGGTTGAAGTAAGCATATCGAATACACACAGTACAATACAATGGTATATGAAATCAAATAAGTGTAGTTTCAAACCCTGGCTGGTTGCCATATTGCTGATGAGTGCAGCGCAATATGTCAACGCAGGTTCAATTTACTTTGCAAGGCAATCGGGTAACTGGAATGCCACGACAACATGGTCTACAGCTGGTTATGGCGGTGTAGCGGCAGCTTCAACTCCAGGAGCAGCTACGGGGGATGTAGTGCTGCTAAGTGGAATTGCAGTAACAGTAACAGCAACACCGGCCAATGCCATTTTATCGCTTACTATAAGTCAGAATTATAATTCAGGTAATGATACAAAACTAGATCTTAATACTGCAGGAGTAATCCTAACTACTAATTCAATGTCCGTAATTGATAATAATCGGGATGATAATGTTGATGTGTCAATATCTTCAACAGCTAAATTGCAGGTTAACGGAAGTGTAAGTGCTACAAGAAGTACCAGTAACAGCAAGGACAGACGGTTACGTTTTAATATTTTAAATAGCGGCTGGATGAACGTTACAGGTAATTTTACATATACCTATGGTCGTGCAATGGACAATGAAGCAACAGCCAATGAAATTCAATTGGATAATAGCGGCAGATTGAGCGTAGCAGGAAATATGACCATTACAGTTGGTAATAACAACGGGAAGAGCAACATTTTCGAATTTGAAATGAATAACACGTCCGTTTGCACAATAGGTGGTAATCTAAGTATGACGGTTTCCAATACGAATGACGATGATTTATTAAATCTTATTATGAATGGCGGAACCATGACCGTGACTGGTACCTGCAATGCAACAGTTGCAAGTACGGCAAGCGGCAATAGTACTGCCGGCATCTTGTTGTATAATAGTTCATCGTTAACTACAGGTGCGTTTACTTATGCACATGCCGGAGCAGATTATACCAGTTCGAAAGAAATGGAATTAAATAATACAAGTTCATTAACAATAAATGGTAATTATACTGTCAGTTATGGAAATAATAACGGCGGCGGGACTACTTATGATTTTATACTTAATAATACTGCATCTTGTCATGTAACAGGTAATGCCTTATTTACGCTCTCCAACAACAATGATGACGATGATTATAACCTTGACTTTAACGGCGGAACGCTATTGGTTGACGGAACTTTTACAGCAACAATTGCAGCATCGGCCAGCAGTGGAAATACCTTTAATATTCAAATTGATGGAGCTGCGGTAACAACTGGTGCAATGACTGTGAATCATGGCGGAGGAGGAAATGGTGATGCCAATATTTGGATTAACAAATCTTCTACAACCAACCCTTCTTCATTAACCGTGAACGGTAATTTGACAATGATCCATACTGGAGGCGATAACATGGAAATAGAAACGAATGCCAATTCTACTTTGACAGTAACAGGACAACTTTCAACTACAATGTCATCAAGTGCAGATAATGATAACGTTTATCTTGACTTTAACGGAGGAACATCTACCTTTAATAGTATATTAAATACATTCGCATCGGGAGCAACAAATGGTAACTACTATTATTTTACCATTGACGGAGCTACCGTTAATGTTACCAATGATGTAACCTCTTACCAGCAAGGTGGTGGAGGTAAGGGAGATGTTAATTTTTGGTTGAATCAAACATCAACAACTAATCCTTCAGTCTTTACAGTTGGCGGTAATATGATGTTAAGTCACACCGGTGGCGATAACATGGAACTTGAATTAAACAATAATGTCACCATGACTGTATCGGGAAATTTAACGGATACTTTGATAAGTACAGATGGTGATGACTTTCTTATGGATATCAATGGCGGAACACTTACTGTAAGCCAGAACTTTTATCACGTGCAAACAACATCAGGCGGAACAACGGAAGATCTTGATCTAAGAATTGATGGATCGGGTAGATTTAATGTTACCGGTAATGTTGACATCAATCAACAGTACGGCGGACAGGTTGTAGTTTATTTAAATGTTTCAAGTGGCTCCACAGCACAAATGAATGTTGGGGGAAATTGTACAGTCACACATGGTACAGCTGCACAAGGTGTGTATTTTCAAACGGATCAGTCGTCAGTACTTGCGATTGGAGGTAACTTTACCATCAATAACAATGCTAGCGGAGGTGATTTAGCACGTGTAAGGATGCAGAACACACCAACGTTAACTGTAGGCGGAAGTTTAACCATGAATCTCTTATCAGGCCCAAACGCTGCTAGCAACAACATTGAGTTGGATATGAATGGCGGAACATTAAACATCACGCGTAACCTGAACATGAATGGTATTGCTGGAAAAGATGCATTGGTTACACTTGATGGCGCTTGTACAGTAACAGTAGGGGATACGCTTTATCTCAATCACACAGGTGGTAACCTTACTTATGTGTATCTTGGAAACAGTTCAGGGTCTCCTGTCTTAACATTAGGTGCATTGAAGTTACTCGATTCAGGAGGAGGACAATCACGTTTCAGGATGTGGAATTCATCATCCGTAACGGTGAATGGCAACGTTATGTTAACAGCCGCAACAGCAGCACAGCTAGACATCGCAGTATATAATACTTCTCGTTTTAAATTGAAAGGAAGTTTTTTCCGCGCTGCAGCACCGAACAGATTTGGTATTTTAAGCGTTGCAACATCAGCATTTGTTGAATATATTGGAACAAGTGGCACGCAAACATTAGCTGGTGATGCAGGAAGCGGAGGAGATGCTTTTACTTATGGAAATGTTGTTTTCAATAATTCCAGCAGTACTTGTCCATCAATATTAATGTCTGCAGCTGAAGGCGTAGCGACCATTCCTTCAGGTTGTAATCTTGCATTTACCAATGGAGTGGTGTCATCATCCAGTTCAGCATATATAATAATATCCAACACGGCGACAGTAAGTGGCGCAAGCAATGCCAGTTATGTTGATGGTCCAATACGTAAAGTAGGTAATCAAGCTTTTACATTTCCGATTGGTGGTGCATTTGCAGGAGTACCGAATTATCAACCGGCAACAATATCGGCTCCATCTAATAACACACATCATTTCACAGCTGAATATCGTGCTGCTGATCCAAACGGATCATATAATGTAAACTCATTAGATGCAACTTTGAACCACATCAGCAGAAATGAATATTGGATCATCAATCGTACAAATGGTGCATCCAATGTGAATGTTACTTTGAGTTGGGATGGTTCAAGCGGTGGAGTCACCAATATGGCTCAATTAAGGGTTGCGCGTTGGGATGGTACTACATGGCGAGATCATGGTAATGGCGGAACAACAGGAGCAAATGCTGCTGGAACTGTAATCACCAGTGCTGCAGTAACGACCTTTGCTGCCACCTCTCCATTCACTTTAGCTTCTACTACATCCAATAATCCATTGCCCATCGAGCTGGTTAACTTTGAAGCCATACCAAATGAAACAGAAGTAAATCTTGTTTGGGCAACGGCCAGTGAAAAAAATAATGATCATTTCTCCTTAGAACGTTCTGCTGATGGTAAAACATTTACAGAGCTTGTTCAAATACCCGGTGCATTTAATTCAAGCATTCTGAAAAATTATAACTGGAATGATGTTCGTCCACTAAGCGGTTATTCCTATTATCGATTGAGACAAGTTGACGAGAATGGTGATTTTACCTATTCACCGGTAAGGAGTGTGCTTTTTGCAGCGAAGGATCCACTTTCAGTTTTTACCGTTTATCCAAATCCATCAAACGGAACTTTTGTTAAGTTAAAAATCAAAGATGTTGTAACTTCAGGTTCATCAACTGATATCGGTGTTGAATTGTTTGACATGAATGGATTGAAAATTTATTCAGCAACAAGTTTGAAATTTGATGATGAGGGAGGCGCAATGCTGAAATTTGATAATACCCTAAAACCCGGTGTTTATGCCATCAACTTAACAACGGAAAATTCCCTTGAAAAACAGTTGCTGGTGATTGATTAAACTGGTTGCTCCTTGGTTAAATTCGTGTCTTAATTGTGATTGCTCCATTAAATAAGTTGAATAGCCTTGAAATCAGGTTTTTAACTTATTAATGGAAATCGATTATTTTTCTTTAAAAGAGGAACTTGATATTGTCGGGTAAGAAAGCAAATCTTACTTTTGCCCCTCAAAATGAACCCCGTTTCTCTGGAAAATCCACAAACATTAAAAGCAAGGCTTTATGACTATGCCTTGCTGACAAAGTTTAAGTTGGCTTCCCTGGTGGTTTTTTCCGCTGCCATGGGATTTATGACAGCCCCGGGACCTGTTGATTTGTCAAAATTGCTGATGCTTATTATTGGTGGTTTTCTTGTTACTGCCTCCAGTAATGGCCTCAATCAGGTTATTGAGCGTGATCTGGACAAGCTGATGAACCGTACAGAGAACCGACCATTGCCTGACCAGCGACTTTCCGTCAATGAAGCATTACTCCTTTGTATTGTATGTGGTATTGCAGGTGTTTTTATGCTAACCTATTACCTCAATATTGCCAGTGGAGCACTTGGACTATTTGCATTATTGAGTTATACACTAATCTATACACCGTTAAAAAGAATTACCTCATTCAGTGTTTTTGCCGGTGCTATTCCCGGTGCCATTCCGCCATTGTTAGGTTGGGTTGCTGCAACAGGTCGATTTGGTATTGAAGCCTGGGTGTTGTTTGCCATACAATTTATCTGGCAGTTTCCGCATTTCTGGGCCATTGCCTGGGTGCTGGATGACGATTATAAAAGAGCAGGATTCATTATGCTCCCTACCGGGCAACGTGATAAAGGGTCGGCATTGCAAACATTTATCTACTCATTAAGTTTATTACCCATTGGTTTTATGCCGTTCTTATTTGGGTTGAGTGGATGGATATCAGTGCTAGTGATTGCTTCGGTTACTTTATATTTCGCCTATACCGCTTATCAATTATTTGTTGATCAGGCGATTACTTCAGCACGAAAATTAATGTTTGCTTCCTTTATTTACCTCCCTGTTGTGCAATTAGTTATTGTATTAGACAAAATGTAAATGACCATTGCCTTAATTTATTAATGATACTTATTGATCCAAAGATTTTAACCGATGATGACAGCAACAGTAGAAGATCAGGTAACATCAACAAAAATTCCAACACCTAAAATTGTATTGTGGGTAGCATTGGCTAGCATGATCATGATTTTTGCCGGGCTTACCAGCGGATATGTTGTTCGTCAGGCAGAGGGTAATTGGATGGCTTTTGAGGTGCCTTTAGCTTTTTATGTTTCAACAGGTATTTTGTTGGCAAGTTCTTTAACAATGTTTTTGGCTTTAAGGGCAGCGAAAAAGGATGATAAGCAGGCTTTAAAAACATGGCTCATTTTCACATTGGGACTGGGTTTTGCCTTTGTTTTCTCTCAATTTATTGGGTACAATCAATTGGTGAAGGACGGTGTATTCTTCACCGGGGGAAATGTGGCCGGATCCTTTTTTTATGTGATCACTGGTCTGCACATTGCCCATCTCGTAGGCGGCATTTTAGCCCTGTTATTTACAACCGGAAAAGCGATACTTGAAAAATATAATTCAAAGAATTTATTGGGAATACAGCTATGTGCTACCTATTGGCATTTCCTGGATTTTCTTTGGTTGTATTTATTTGTATTTTTGGTCGCTATCAGATAACCATTAACCTCCAACTGCATTAACTATTAAATATGTCAGCAGAAGCAACAGTAACAGAAACAACAACCAATAAGAATACCTGGGGCGGGGGAAAATCGCCATACGGCGTAAGCTGGGGTAAAATGTACATGTGGTTTTTCCTCGTGTCCGATGCCTTTACCTTCTCAACATTGCTAACTGCTTATGGTGCTTTGCGTCACCGATATACTGATATATGGCCCAAAGCAAGTGATGTTTTTACGCATTTTCCATTTTACGATGGTCATATACAATTGGCTTATGTAGCATTAATGACCTTTATTCTTATCATGAGTTCTGTTACCATGGTATTGGCTGTTGATGCCGGACATTTACGAAACAATAAAGCAGTTGCATTATGGCTGGGTTTAACCATTATCGGAGGATTAATGTTCGTTGGTTCTCAGGCTTGGGAGTGGTATCATTTTATTAAAGGCACTGAGCATGGCGCCTTTGTTTTAACGGATGGTACAATTGCTCATCATATAGAAGGAAAGGAAGGTGTTCTACGCTTAGCCAATTACACTATGGTGGAGGGCGAAGCCGCTCAAAAAATAATGGTTGGAGCACGTGAAATTCACGGCGCTAACTTAACAGAGAATGAATACGGTCATCCGTTGTTTGCTGATTTCTTCTTCTTTATCACCGGATTCCATGGGTTCCACGTATTTAGCGGAGTTGTTATCAATATTATTATTTGGTTCAATGTGCTTGGTGGTGTTTACACAAAAAGAGGACATTATGAGCAAATAGAAAAAGTAGGACTGTACTGGCACTTTGTAGATTTAGTTTGGGTATTCGTATTTACCTTCTTCTACCTGGTATAAAAGTTATTCTTAAAGACGGATTTTTTTCTAATTAACCATTAACAATTAATCATCAACCATTGATATGAGCGATAATCAAAAACACGGATACTACACCGGAGATATTCATAACCAATTCGTAGAAGAGCATCATGATCCTAAAAGCAAAGCTGTTATTTGGCGGACATTTTGGATACTGCTTTTCATTACCTTGTTTGAAGTAGCGATAGCCTTTAGTGCTGTCTCAAAGCAAATATTAATGATTGTTTTCATCGTCTTAACTATCGTAAAAGCATATTTCATTATTGCCTTCTTTATGCATCTTAAGCATGAGACAAAATCTTTTGGTTATACTATTATTTTACCATTTTTATTGATTGCATATTTAATTGCAATGTGTATTGCCGAAGGAAGTTACATTCACTTTTGGGGAGGAAGATAATTCGTAAGCCGAGTTGAAAAAATTCTTAATTCTATTTGTAATACTGCTTGTTCCATTTTTATCTTATTGGTATTTACAAACGGGTAGCAATAATTATCAGCACCTCGATGTTTTCGGGCCAAAGGAACCTGTAACAAAAACGGTTAATGGGAAAGCAGTAACGGATACGATTTATCATACAATGGGAGATTTTTCTTTCATTGGTTGTGATAGCAATCCGGTAACACAAGAACTTTTTAAGAATAAAATATATATCACGGATTTTTTCTTCACTACTTGCAAAACTATTTGCCCGAAGATGAGTAATCAGCTTATGCGGGTACAGCATGAGTTTAAGGATGATGATAATATTATGATCTTAAGTCATACCGTTGACCCGGAACATGACACACCAGCAGTGCTTGCCGCATACGCAAAAAAACACAATGCCATTAATGGTAAATGGTATTTTGTTACCGGTGATAAAAAACAATTATACGATATGGCCCGCAACAGTTATTTTGTTACTGCCATGGACGGTGATGGTGGCCCCGATGATTTTATTCATAGCGAGCAGGTCGTGTTAATTGATAAGGAAAAGCGAATCAGGGGTTTTTATGATGGCACCGATTACAATGAAATTACAAGACTTATTGATGAAGTGAAAGTATTACGACTGGAGTATGAAAAAAAGGAATAAAAACCTCGTTTTTGGATGGAATTAACGCAAGCTTCAGAGAAAGGTGTTTTCAGGATTATCCTCCTTTTTTCCATTGTTATATTTTTAGTAGTTGCCGGACTTTCTTTTCTTCCACGTGCTACCGATATACCGTCTTATACCCCCTGGCTTCCACGTGTTAATGCATTGTTGAATGGAACGGCATCAATTTTATTGATGATTTCATATATCTCCATCAGGTTAAAGAAAATCAAACTGCATAAGCGGCTTAATATTACAGCCTTTGTCCTTTCTGCATTATTTCTCGTTTCCTACGTCTGGTTTCATTCTCTTGGTATTGAAACGAAGTACCCATTGGACAATCCGCTTCGCCCTGTTTATCTTTTTATTTTAATAACACATATAATCCTGGCAGCAACGATCCTTCCGTTTGTATTGTTCACTTTTTATCTGGGATTGGGTATGCAGGTTGCAAGGCATCGCAAGCTGGCACGGTGGACCTTCCCTTTTTGGTTATACGTTACTGTTACAGGGGTGGTGGTTTACCTGATGATTTCCCCTTATTACCGATTTTAATTGGTGTTTCAACAGCCTCCGCTTTAGTCGATTGAATCATCCTCGCCGTAGAAGTAAACTTTTATTATCAGAGAAGTAAAGTCTTCTAACCAGAGAACCAAAATCTACTCATTAGAGAAGTTGCGTCTTCTCCACAGAGAAGCAAATTCTACTCATCAGAGAAGTAAATCCTCCTCTCAGAAGGAGAGGATAAGAGGTGAGGCTGCAATCTTCCTATTTAAGATGAGCATTATCACAACTATTAGTATTGCAGATTAAGAGGCGAACCTTATCTTTGCACCATGAAAAAGTGGAAAGTGTTTTCCTTTTTAATGCTATTCTTTATACTCTTTACAGCAGGTTCACAATCTATTGCCCAGTGTTCCATGTGTCGTCAGGCAGCAGAGTCCAATCTTAAGCAAGGAGAAAACCAAAGAGGACGCGGATTGAATCATGCTATACTTTACCTGATGGCTGTCCCTTATGTTTTGGGAGGTATAGGTGGGTATGTAATTTGGCGTAATCGCAAGAAATGATTTTTCATTCCAGCTGATAAAATGATACTGCATAATAAATACAATAAGGAAGAGTTGCGTAAAAAACTTCATGCTGAAGATTTTCGACGCATTACGTTTTCTTTTTACCGTTATGTGTTAATTGACGAGTTAGAAAAATTTCGTGATGATTTGTATTTGCAATTAAATAAGTTAGGTGTTTTCGGAAGAATATATATCGCCGAAGAAGGCGTTAATGCACAAATCAGTATTCCTGAACATTATTTCGAAGAGTTTAAAAAATTTTTACAAGGTACTGCATCGCTATCAGGTGTTCCTTTGAAAATTGCTGTGGAGGATGACGGTAAATCTTTTTATAAACTCATCGTTCGTATCAAGCATAAAATTGTTGCCGATGGTTTAAATGATGACACTTTTGATGTTACAAATGTTGGCAATCATCTTTCTGCAAAGGAGTTTAATGATGCCATGCAGGATCCGCATACCATTGTGATTGATATGCGCAATCACTATGAGAGTGAGGTGGGTCGATTTGAAAATGCATTGTGCCCCGATGCTGATACGTTTCGTGATGCTTTACCCAAAGCACTCGATATGGTAAAAGGAAAGGAGGATCATAAAATATTATTGTATTGTACTGGTGGTATACGTTGTGAAAAAGCAAGTTCGTTTTTCAAACACCAGGGTTTTAAAGATGTGAATCAACTCCTTGGCGGCATCATTGATTACGCAAGACAGGTGAAGGATGAAAAGCTGGAGACGAAATTTATTGGGAAGAATTTTGTTTTTGATGATCGGCTGGGTGAACGAATCACCACTGACATTATCAGTGTTTGTCATCAATGCGGCAAGCCTTCTGACCGACATGTGAACTGTGCAAACAATGATTGCCACTTGTTATTTATACAATGTGAAGATTGCACAAAAGAATTCAAAGGTTGTTGTATGCCGCGCTGTAAAGAAATTGCAGCATTACCAATTGAAGCACAACGTCTATTAAGAAAGGGCAAAGAGAAAAAGCAAGCGCATGCAGTTTACAAGAGCCGCCTTCGTCCTAATTTGCGCGAGATGTTAGGAGCGCTGAGATTGAACTCCTGACGACGTCCCTTCAGCGTCTCCCATTTCGGGGACGCTGAAGTAAAAACTCCTTGCAAGCTCCATTAATTATTGTCCCTTCAGTGTCTCCTTTTTCAGGGACGCTGAAGTAAGAATTCGTTACAGGCATTTTTGATTGTATCTGCTACCGGAACAAAATCGTAATTCAGTAGTTGCTTAATCTTTCCGGCTTCATAACGATAAATTTTATGTGCATTGATAGCTGTATATTTCGTAATAAGCGGCTTGTGATGAAGTAAAATATTACGGAGCGACTCCATTCGCCATGCCAGCTCCCCCATCCAGGGTGAAGCATAAATGGATGGTGGTTTTTTATTCAATGCTTCGGCTGCAATTTCAAAAAATGTTTTGAAAGAAATATTTTCTGATGATAGGATAAAACGTTCAGCTGTAACAGAATTGCCCATCAATTGAATCATGATGGTTGTTACATCTTTAACATCTATAAAACCGGAGACACCATTGGTATAAAATCGTAATCCATCCCAAACCTGTTTGATGAGTTTGCTGCTTCCGCTGCCCCAGTTTCCGGCACCTATAATGACAGAAGGATTTACAATCACAGCATTCAATCCTTCCGCAATTCCCCGCCATACTTCTCTTTCGGCACCATATTTACTAATGGCATAGTCACTGTTTTCATTTGATGTTTGCCAATGACTGTTTTCATTGATGGTTGAGGTAGTTGCCGAATTACGACCTAAGGTTCCAACAGAACTGACATAAACGAGCTTTCTTATTTGTTTTTCAAGACAAACATTTACAAGATCAGCTGTACCTTCAATATTCACATGGTACAATAACTCACGATCATTCGGATCAAATGAAATCATCCCCGCACAGTGATAGACATCGGCAGAAGTAGTGATGAACCTATTGAGCGATTCTAGGGAATTCACATCTCCTTCAATCCAGGAAATTCTGTCTTTCAATGCACTATTATTAGCAAAGAGGTGGTTATAAACACTGAAATCGCTGGTAGGCCGATGCATAGCTGTAACTTCCAAACCGGATGAGGCCAAATCAAAGAGTAACTGTGCTCCCACCAAACCTGTTCCTCCTGTTACAAAAATCATGGAGGCAATGATAATTAATTAGAACGCATCTAAAAAGCTTATGTAAACGCGATGCCGGCCTGATATAAACTATTCCAAAGGTTTCATGCCTTAATTTGGGCATAGTTCTTATCTCATAGATTCGCCGGAACGCTATCTTTGCAACAAAATTTATATTATGAGTTTTGTTGAAGAACTTCGGTGGCGTGGAATGTTAAATGATGTGATGCCCGGCACCGAAGAACTCCTTAAAAAGGAAAGGGTAAAAGGATACATTGGATTTGATCCTACTGCTGATTCATTAGGCGTTGGGAACCTTGTACAAATAATGATCCTCTTGCATTTTCAGCGCGCCGGGCATACACCCATTGCTTTGATTGGCGGAGCTACAGGAATGGTGGGCGACCCATCCGGGAAGAGCCAGGAACGAAATTTATTGAATGATGACATACTTCAACATAATTTGCAATGTCAACGTAAACAGCTGGAGAAATTTTTGGATTTCGATAAAGGCGAACAATCTGCTGAAATAGTAAATAACTATGATTGGTTCAAAGATTTTTCATTTCTTGATTTTATCCGTGATGTAGGGAAACATATTACCATCAGCTACATGCTCTCTAAGGATTCTGTTCAGAAAAGATTAGAGTCTGGATTATCCTTCACTGAATTTGCATACCAGCTGGTGCAAGGATACGATTTCTATTACTTATGGAAACACCAGGGTGTGAAGCTGCAGATGGGAGGCAGCGATCAGTGGGGAAATATTGTAACGGGGACAGAATTGATTCGTCGTAAAGACAATGGTGAAGCATTTGCATTAACTACGCCGTTGATTACTAAGGCTGATGGAAGCAAGTTTGGTAAAACGGAAGCAGGCAATGTATGGCTCGATCCGGCTAAAACTTCTCCATATCATTTCTACCAGTTTTGGTTGAATGCAAGTGATGAAGACGTAAAAAAGTACATCAGGATTTTTACTTTGTTAACCAAAGAGGAAATTGCAGAATTGGAAGTACAACATTTCGCTGCTCCTGAGAAACGCATATTGCAAAAGGCATTGGCAAAAGATATATCGATGCGTGTTCATTCTGCAGATGATTATCATACAGCAGTAGAAGCATCAGGGATTTTATTTGGCAACGATACTGCAGAAGCATTGTTGAACTTGGATGAAAAACTATTGCTGAATGTGATGGAAGGAGTTCCTCAAATGTCATTGTCAAAAATAGAACTCAGCAATGGAATTTCATTGGTAGATTTATTATCTGTAAACACACAGGTATTTCCCTCCAAGGGCGAAGCAAGAAAAATGATACAGGGTGGCGGCGTAAGCATCAACAAGTCAAAAATTGATGATCCCCAGCAACAAATTAATTCAGAACAATTATTAAAAGGAAAATATATATTGGTGCAGAAAGGGAAGAAGAATTATTATTTACTAAAAGTGGAATAGAAGATAGCGAAACGAGAAGAAGCTAAGTGGTGAAAAGCGAAAAGGCGAAGAAGCAAAGAGGCGAAGAAATTAAATGTTAAATTTAACGATTATAGCAATCTCCAATTTATTTTTTTACCTAAACACTTCCTAGCCCCCTAGCCTCGTAACCTCCTCGCCTCCTAGCATCTTAGCCCCCTAGCCTCCAAGCCTCCTAACCAAGTCACCTAAACAATGTCAAAAAAAGTAGCACTAATCATCCTCGACGGCTGGGGCCTTGCTCCTGATACAAAGGCCAATGCCATTGCGAAAGCAAAAACTCCATTCATGGATCAGCTGATGGCTGACCGTCCGCATTCAACATTGGTAACAAGCGGAGAAGATGTTGGATTACCTGAAGGACAGATGGGAAATTCAGAAGTGGGCCATTTAAATATTGGTGCAGGACGAGTGGTATACCAGGAGTTGGCAAGCATTAACAAAGCAGTACGAGAGCGAACCTTGGACAAGATGCCCGTATTGATAAATGCCATGGAATATGCAATGAAGAATGATGTGGCAATGCATTTTATTGGTTTAGTGTCTGATGGTGGTGTTCATTCTCATATAAAACATCTTGAACATCTGTGTACCATTGCTAATGATTATGGGTTGAAGAAAATATATATCCATGCATTGACTGACGGACGGGATACTGATCCTAAAAGTGGACTAGGTTTTTTACATGATTTGGAATTACATCTTCACAAAACAACTGGAAAAATTGCAACAGTAACTGGAAGATATTTTGGAATGGATAGAGACAAACGTTGGGAACGGGTGAAGATTGCTTATGATGCAATGGTAAATGGAGTTGGAGAGAAGTTGGAAGACTGGCGAAATGGGGTGGAGGAATCGTATGCAAACAATGTGACGGATGAATTTATTAAACCAATAATTGTAACAGATAGTCACGGTCACCCGCTTGCGAAAATTAAAGATGGTGATACTGTCATTTGTTTTAATTTTCGTACAGATCGTTTGCGTGAACTAACACAAGTGCTTACCCAAAATGATATGCCGGAACAGGGAATGAAGAAATTGGATTTGCATTATGTTACTATGACACGTTATGAGGAGTCGTATAAAAACGTAGAAACAATTTATGAAAAGCAAAATCTCAGCATGACAATAGGAGAAGTGTTGGAGAAAGCTGGTAAAAAACAGATT
The DNA here is from genome assembly GCA_031418215.1 of Bacteroidota bacterium. Classification (GTDB taxonomy): domain Bacteria; phylum Bacteroidota; class Bacteroidia; order AKYH767-A; family OLB10; genus JANOXC01. The sequence continues at coordinate 53,593 of JANOXC010000103.1, read as the reverse complement.
CGTATTGCAGAAACAGAAAAATATCCGCACGTTACCTTTTTCTTTTCAGGTGGAAGAGAGTTGCCTTTTAATGGTGAGCAACGTATCATGATTCCTTCTCCGAAGGTTGCCACCTATGACTTGCAACCCGAGATGAGTGCCATTGCCGTTAAAGATGCTATTGTTGCAGAATTGAAAAAAGGAGAAGCGGATTTTGTTTGCCTTAATTTTGCCAATGCTGATATGGTTGGACATACCGGCGTTTTTGCTGCTGCAGTTAAAGCAGTTGAAACCGTAGACCGCTGTTTAAAGGAAGTAGTTGAAGCAGGAAGTGCCAATGGTTATTCCTTTATCATCATCGCTGATCACGGGAATGCTGATATGATGATTAATCCCGATGGCTCACCCAATACTGCACATACTACCAACCCTGTTCCTTGTATTTTGATAGAGGATGCAAAGGTTACACATTTCAATAATGGGCGGCTCGCAGACATTGCACCAACAATTTTATCGTTAATGGATATTCCTGTTCCTGCAGAGATGACAGGGAAAAATCTTATTGCCTGAGATGAGGTTTTATATATTAATCCTTCTTACATTTTTAACAATTGATACTACTCTTGCACAATCCAGATTTGGGTTGCTGATTGGCGGCGGAGCCTTGTATTACACCGGCGAAATGAATGATCGGATAATCACCCATGAAAAGTTGCTCAGGGGATATGGCAACATCGGTGTGTTCTATAGATTGTCAAATCGTTTTGATATTTGGGCCAACTATATGCATGGTCAGTTGGTTGGCGTAGATTCATTGGCAATTCAATATGCATTGAGAAATCGTAATTTAAGTTTTCAAACAGATATTGATGAGGTAGGAATCAATATTGGATTTCGTTTATTGGGAGATCATAAAGGAAGACAACGAAAAGTGGTTCCATATATATTCGCCGGTGTGGCAGGTTTTTATTTCAAACCAAAAGTCAAACTGGATGGTAAATGGATTGACCTGCAAGGCACAGGAACAGAAGGACAATATATAAAGGAAGGAAATTACCCGAAGCCATATGAGTTATACCAGCTTTCTATTCCCGCCGGAATAGGAATTGAATTTTCATTGAGCAGGGCTTTAGCCCTGCGAGTGGAAGCTGCACGTCATTTTTTATTTACCGATTATTTAGATGATGTTAGCGGTAACTATGCCGATTCAGCATCACTGGCTGCGACACCAAATGGACTAGTTGCAGTGGAAATGGCAAGTAATAATAAAGATGGTAATTATCCTCAAAATGGGGAACAAAGAGGGAATATAAAAACAAAAGATAGTTTCACGCATATTGGAGTATCATTACTCTGGACCCCTGTTAGGAAAGGCGCTGCACACACCAAAAAGAAGAAAAAGAAAAAACAGTGTGATGCTTATCATTGAGTTACCAGCAATAATTATAGACCGAACAATGACAAAAGAATTGACGAAAGACATTATCCAATGGGACATAAAATCGTGGTCAAAAGCACTTTCATATTGGGACAGAAATATTGAATGGGACAAAATTCAAAACGGACTTGAGCTTGGTGGACGAGAAGGCGGACTTTCTCTTTGGCTTGCCTTGAAAGGTAAGACAATAGTTTGCTCTGACCTGAATGATGTTAAAAAAACCGCGGAACAACTTCACTTGCGACACAATGTTTCTTCGCTTGTAAAATACCAAGACATTGACGCAAGTAGTATTCCCTATGAAAATTATTTTGACATTATCGTATTCAAATCAATTATTGGTGGAATTGGCAGGAACAACAATTATGAAATTCAACAAAAGGTTTTCAAAAAAATTTATAAAGCCTTGAAACCAGGAGGAAAACTTTTGTTTGCAGAAAACCTAATTGCTTCTCCCTTTCACCAACGACTGAGAAAACGATTTGTTAACTGGGGAAGTTCTTGGAGATATGTGTCTATAAATGAAATGAAAGAATTCCTTAAAGACTTTTCAACCTACAGCATAAAAACTACTGGTGTTCTTGGAACATTTGGAAGAAATGAAAGTCAGAGAAATTTGCTTTCAACAATTGACGAATTAATTTTAAATAAAGTATGTCCAGACAATTGGAAATATATTGCTTATGGAATTGCAGAAAAATAACTTACTGCTGCTAATAAAAGTTGTGGTAGGTTGACATTTCGTGCTTCTAAATCCGCCACTTCTTAAACCCGAAAACCGTTAAATGTTAATGGTCATTGGGTAATTGTTAATTGGTTCTGTTTTCTTTTAATAATTATGTTTCAAATAAAATCAATTATTTTCAGAATAGCTAATTGATAAATTGTACTTAATCACCTAATCTCATCATCATTTAATCACCAAAACAGTACCTTTACAGCAAGTTAGTAAATGACGATACTAGAGTTATTAAACAAGTACCAGGAGTCCCCCAATGTGCGGTTCCTGGCAAAAGCCATTTCATCCCCTGGCAAAAACAAGCTTCAACTCGAAGGCCTTGTTGGATCAGCAGATGCTGTGGTTGCTGCTGCATTGCAGTTGGCTATGCCGCATCCTGCTGTATATATATTGGGCGACAGGGAAGAAGCGGCTTACTTCCAAAATAACCTTGAAAATTTGTTGGGCGAGAATAAGGTCTTGTATTATCCTGCTTCTTACCGTAAGCCATTTAACCTTGATGAATTGGATAACAACCAGGTGTTACAACGAGCAGAAGTGTTGACAAGGATTTCCAAAGGGAGCGGCAACTTTATGATTGTGACTTATGCCGAAGCTATCATTGAGAAAGTTGTCACAAAACGGACATTAGAAAGAAACACAATGGAGGCACGTGTTGGCCAGTCATTGTCAGTTGATTTTATGTTGGAATTTTTGGTAGAGAATGAATTCGACCGCAATGATTTTGTTTATGAACCCGGACAGTTTGCCATACGTGGTGGTATCATCGATATATATTCCTTCGCTCATGAATTGCCTTTTCGAATTGAGTTAAATGGCGACAAAATAGAATCCATCCGCACCTTTGATCCTTCCACACAATTATCGGAAACTATCATGCATTTTGTGACGGTAATTCCAAATGTCCAAAGGGGATTGGTTAGAGAAGAGCATCAATCGTTTTTTGATTTTATACCTGAGGCGGCAGTAATATGGTCGAAGAATCTGGAATATATTGTGGAGTATTTGAAGACAGCCTTCCATACGATTTCAGATAAATACGGTGACTCCTATCATTCAGAAGAGCAGCAAGTGGTATTAAAGATTGCAGAAGTGTTCGACACCGCAGCACAAACCATTGAGCGGATTGGCGCACATCGAAATATTGAGTTCGGTGGCAAATCTTATTTCGAACATGAGGAAAACTTTGTGTTTAGCATGACAATGCCGCAGCATTTCAATAAAAATTTTGATCTGCTGGTACAACAATTTTATAAAAATCAACAGCAAAAATATTCCAGTATTATATTTTCTGATTCGCCGAAGCAAACGGAGCGTATTTATGCTATTTTGGAAGACATAAAAAAGCCTGCTGAGTTTGAAGGTCAAGCATTGAGTTTTTTTCCACTCAATGTAGCAATTCATGAAGGGTTTATAGATCATGATTTAAAGTTTGCTTGTTACACCGATCACCAGGTGTTCGATCGATATCATCGTTTCAGGCTAAGAAAAAATTACAGCAGGACTGAAGCCATTACATTAAAGGAATTATACAGTTTAAAACCAGGTGATTTTATTACTCATATTGATCATGGTGTAGGACGGTTTGCGGGATTGGAAACAATTGACGTTAGTGGAAAACCTCAGGAAGCCATCCGTTTGGTTTATAAGGATCACGACATTTTATATATCAGTATACACTCTTTGCACCGTATTGCAAGATATACCGGTAAAGAAGGAGCTGCTCCTGTGTTGAATAAACTTGGTTCAACAACCTGGGCGACATTAAAACAAAAGACGAAGAAGCGTGTTAAGGATATTGCAAAAGATCTAATTGCCTTATATGCAAAGCGTCGTGCGCAAAAAGGGTTTGCATTTACAAAAGACACCTACATGCAAACGGAACTGGAAGCATCTTTCATTTATGAAGATACACCTGACCAGGTGAAATCAACTGTTGATGTAAAGAAAGATATGGAGCGCGAGTTTCCCATGGATCGTTTGATTTGTGGCGATGTGGGATTTGGAAAAACAGAGATAGCGGTTCGTGCTGCATTCAAAGCTGTTGCCGATGGCAAGCAGGTGGCTATTTTAGTCCCTACTACAATTCTTGCAACACAACACTACAGAACATTTACCGAACGTTTAAAAAACTTCCCTTGTACCATTGATTATATCAGTAGATTTAAAACCGCCGCACAGCAAAAGGAAACCATTGAAAAATTGAAATCAGGTAAAGTTGATATTGTGATAGGTACCCATCGCTTATTAAGCAAAGACATTGTATTTAAAGATTTGGGATTGTTTATTATTGATGAAGAACAAAAGTTTGGGGTAGCAGCAAAGGAAAAAATAAAAGCAGTGCGTATCAATGTTGATACATTAACATTAACAGCAACACCCATTCCCCGAACGCTACAATTCTCATTGATGGGAGCAAGAGATTTGTCAGTTATTAATACACCGCCACCAAATCGTTTTCCGGTGAATACTGAAGTGCATGTGTTTAATGATAAGTTAATTCAAGAAGCAATTCTTTATGAAGTGTCGCGTGGCGGACAGGTGTTTTTCATTCATAACAGGATTGGCGATATTCATGACATTGCTGTAATGATACAGAAGTTGTGTCCGGGAGTGAGGGTAGAAGTTGGGCATGGACAAATGGATGGAGATCAATTGGAAAATGTTTTAATGAATTTTATTGAAGGTGATAATGATGTCCTCGTTTCCACAACAATCGTTGAATCGGGATTGGATATCAGCAATGCCAATACCATCATCATCAACAATGCGCAAAATTTCGGACTAAGTGATTTGCATCAAATGCGTGGACGGGTTGGGCGCTCCAATAAAAAAGCATTTTGTTATTTGTTGGCACCACCGCTTACGGTTCAGACGCCTGAAGCAAGACAACGACTAAAAGCCATTGAGGAACATGCAGAACTGGGAAGCGGATTTAGCGTCGCCATGCGTGACCTTGACATTCGCGGTGCGGGAAATTTATTGGGCGGCGAACAAAGCGGTTTCATTTCAGAAATTGGTTATGAAATGTACCAGAAAATTTTAGATGAAGCATTGCAGGAATTAAAAGAAACAGACTACAAGGATTTATTTCCTGTGGAGGAAGAAAAGAAATTCGTCAATGATTGTCAAATTGATACTGACCTCGAAATGCGCATACCTGATGATTATGTAACTAGTATTTCTGAACGACTTAGTTTATATAAAGAATTGGATGAACTGGAAACAGAAGAAAAGCTAAAAGCATATGAGAATAATCTCCGCGATCGTTTTGGTGCTCCTCCAAAGCAAATTTATGATTTAATGCATACGATTCGTCTGCGCTGGCGAGCTCGAGAAATTGGTTTTGAGAAAATTATTTTGAAAAATAAATTATTGAAAGGTTACTTTATCAGCAATTCTGAATCCGGATATTTTCAGACTTCAAGATTTGCAAATGTTTTGCAGTTTGTGCAAGCCAATCCACGGTTGTGTAAGATGAAGGAGGAGAAGAGCAAACTTAGTTTGTCATTTACCTCTATTCAAACTGTTGAAGAGGCGATTCGTGTTTTTGATCGTATCCTTGAAAAAAGTATACTCATTGCTGAATAGTAGAATTAAATTCGGAAATGAATTATTTGCGGCCTTTAAGAATACAATTACTTCTCAAAAGCATTTTTCATTCTGTCCTGCTCCTGACGTGAAATGCCAATATCAGTTGCAACACTTCGCCATTTGCTTACTGAAGATTTAATTTGTTCAATTATTGTATTTGCTTTTTTAACATCCAACCGATAAAACGCTGAAACACTTAATGCCAGTTCAAGATCAAGTGCATTGTCTTTTTCCGAAATATTCAGACTAAGTCCGGTGCCATATTCAACAGGATTGACATCATAAGCCGGTGATAATTTCCATCCTGTAGAGGTTAATAGAAAGCCATGATTTCTTAAATGATCATCTGTGTTTTTTACCAAGACATAAAAAACAATTCTACGCCATAATTCTTCCAGGTCTTCATTTACGTTACTCCCATTTTTTATAATAAATTCGGCTATGTTAAAATAACTGGCTCCTGTAGTATGATTGGTGCCATCAGAATAACCTAACAAAGTCATTGCAGAGGCGAAATGAATACGTTGACCATTTTCATTTCTGTCAAATCGCTTCGTGAGATAAGTATGATATTTATTATTGAATTGTTTTGCATCGCCTTGCGAAATAGAAAGTCCAGCATTCACTGCTAACCGGTTCGCAACTAATTCCCATGCGCCGATATTTTTATCATCGTTAACACTAGGAAATTTAGCAATCCATAAATGATTTTTTACATCTGATACACTGGCTTTAGGCCTTGCACCACCAAGTGATGAACCGGGCGCAATTAATAAATTTATCCATTTCAGATAGTCTTTATCATCTATATTATCTTCTTCAAATCTTGTACAAGCTTTGGCTAATTCTCGTAAAGAGGTCCAAGGTGGAGTAGCCATTTTTGAATCATCATTCAGAAAATTTTCTTCTGAATTTAATTTAAAACGTAATCCCCCCATCCGATGTCCGTCAAACACACCAAGAAGATAATCTGATTCTAATAGATTTTTAGCCGCACGATTTTCCATTCTTGCAAGTGCAAATTCCCGCCTGTCCATTAATACGCGGCCCCAGCGATCAGGGCAAGAATCAAGGAATACACCAAAATTTGGTTTTTCATCGTGTGGGAAATATTGCCCCGGGTAAAGCTGCAATTCAGGATCTAACATAAAAGTGTATCCTTTTTTTAGCCATTCACCAGAATATTCAAATGAAAACACCTCTTTTCCTTTTGCAGGAGTTGATGTAAGAATCCCCATCAGAAAAGGTTCATTAAATTCTTCCCAATGTGCATAAACAAGTATGTCTTTTTTAGCTCTCATTGGGTATTTCTTTTTTTAGGGGCTCGTTCTCTTACCGTTAATTCTGCATCCTGTAATTTTCTTCCAAGCTTATCATCTGCCGCCACTTTTAGCAAATCTTTTTCAAGTCCCAATACAAATAACACTTGACAATAAGCTCCCATGCCCACAGCCGGCGATCCCTTTTCTATGTTCCATAATGTTACCCTGCTAATGTTAGCTCGTTCTGCTACCTGTGCCGCATTCAATTTCCTGCGGAGTCGGGCAAGCTTAATGTTTTCTCCCATTTCCTTTAATATTCTTTCTGAAGAGGGCAAGGCAAATGTTTGTCGCTTCATAATGTTCGTTATTATGTACAAATATACAATATTTGTTCATACTATTAAACATTATACGAATTATTTTTTACTTTGTTGCGATGTTTGGAATGGCTAAAAAGTGGGAATCGGAGGGTGGTTGGCTAGAAATTCCAATCAGGTAATTTTCACCAACTGCCGGTAGAAAATGGAGTGTAAGCAGCAGTACCGGTAAAGTTGTTTAACTGTTTTCCACAATTTTAATTTCCTCAGGTGTTAATTCATACAGGGCATACACCATTTGGTCAATTTCTTTATCTGTGGCATCAATCTGCGCTTTTAAATCAAGTGCTTTTTTCTGCTCTGCTAAAAAATATCCTTCCCATTCCGCTTCATCAGCCAGTGATAGTTTGATTTTCTTTTTACTTAGTTCCTTAATAAAATCTGCATAGGTAAGCAGGTACCAGTCTTGCAGCTTGTTGGATAATTCTTTTAAGGCAAATTTTCTTTCTATGCTTCTTTGGAATTTTTTGTGTGCCTCAAGCAATTCCGAATTTAAGGAAAGCATTTGATTTACATTTTCAATAAAAGGTTTTTGAATTAAAATATTACTTTCAATTATCGGAAATCTTCGAATGTCTCCAATGAGTATTTTGGGAAATACAGTTCGATTTCCTTTTGGAGAATTTTTAATATTATACCATGAAAGCAATTTTGAATTTATTATTGACAACAGATATCTTATGTCAAGATTTGAACTATTTAAACAAGAAATTATTCCTGGATCATGATATAAAATAACATTACAATTTACGGCAGAGATTCTAGGTGGATTCCCTCCAGTAATTTCTTGAATTAAAATTCTCTCATTTGTGAAATATTTAGGTTGCCTTGCTCTATGAAGCCAATCCCCGTATTTCAAGAATTCTTTGTTTGCAATGTTTAATGAATATCTTTTAATGGCCCTACCTTGTAACCAAATTCCATAATCAGAATTTATTTTTGTGTTACTATGATAAATTCTGTTTTTAATTTCTTCTTTTGTTAGATTCTCTGTCGAATATGGTACCACTCCTTGGCAAACATCAAATATGTTTTCACCTTTCGTAGCCATAAAATTCATTTTTTCAATTAAAATGATATCATCAGCATTTTGAAAAACTTGAAATTGATGGTCATCAGATTTTTTCCAATTTTCAGTTTTAATAATTTTTGTTTGTTCAATCAAAAAACTAGCGCCATTCACTTTAGAATCAATGTTAATGATTTGACATTCACTATTTAATTCTTTATAAGTTAAATTAAATACAATGGAATTAACACTAGCGTCAGCAAAAACAGGTTGACTGAAAACAACAATATTATTAATACCGTAATTTTCTAGTATGTGAGTTCTTAGTTTTTCTGCTTGTGGAATTTTAATCCACGTGTCAGGAGAAATATATGCAACTTTTCCTTTGAATTTTATTATTTTGGAGACCAACTCAATAAATAGAAAATATATTTCAAAATTGCCTTGCAATGTGGTATAAATATTTTGGTAATATTCTTTTGAAATGTTATTAATAAAAGCACCATAAGGCGGATTTCCAATCACCACATCAAAGCCGCCATTTGCCAACACTTCAGGAAATTCTTTTTGCCAGTTAAAGGCTTTATCACCGGCAACGGCAGGGTCGTCAATTAATGAATTACCGCATTTTATGTTATTGCTTAAATTAGATAATTTTCTGCCTGAGCGAGCCGTTCGTAGCCATAAGGATAGTTTGGCAATTTCAATACTTTCTTCATTGATGTCAACACCATATATATTATTTTCCAAAATGGCAATGTCGGTATCAAACAAACGTAACGGCGTGTTGGTTAACTCAGCAATAACATCATCTATAAATTTATGTTCATCCACTAAAAAATTAACAGCCTGATTCAAAAAAGCGCCGCTGCCACAAGCAGGGTCAACTATTTTTAAAGTGAGTAACCAATCTTTATAATTTTTTAAGGTTTCAAATAATGCCTGGCCTTTGGTGTTTAACTTACCATCTGCTTTTTGGTATTCGAAAACAGCGATGTCGATGTTTAAGTCAAGCGCTACTTTTTTATCGGCACATAATTTACCAATGGTGTTGTCAACAATATACTTCGTAATATACTTTGGAGTATAGTAAACACCATCTTTCTTACGTTTGCCTTTGGATTTATCTGCAGTTTCGCCTTTTAATTCTGCCTCCACCTCTTCAATTTCACTAAGGGAGTGTTCGAAGATATGTCCCAGGATATTTACATCAACATCTGTATTATAATCATATTTAGAAAGATTCAGCAAGTCGTTTTGCAAAACTGAATCATCTACAGTTAAGGTATCAAGAATATTGTCAGGTGCAAATATTTCACCACCAAATTCCGGGATGAGTACATTTCCTGCCTGGTCTTTTTTTCCATTATACAAGTTGTTAAAGAAGAGCGCTACCAACTGATACAATGGTTTGGGTGTGTCAAAGGCATCATTCTTTAATGCCTGCCATTTTTCTACGATCTGTATAATGGAATTAGTGTTTACCAATCCTTTGTCTTCAGCAAAAAGTACAAATAACACTTTGTCTAAAAATTTCTGAGATTTTTTAAATAAGATCAGCTTATCAAACTGTGGGTTGTTCTTTACAACATTTTGGAAAAAGTTATTTTTGAAATTAGAATAGTCTTTATATAAACTTTTGGTAATATTCTCTTCGTGAAATTTCGTTTCCTGCCTTAGCAATTTAGGAACATTCTTGTCTAACAGACCATCTTTTCTTAAATAAAGATAAAATCGCTTAAAGCTTTCTTTATCTAAATTATATAGGTCAAACTCTTCGTATTCCGTAGCATCGTCAACATAAAACCGTAGTTTGTGAAAATTGGATGTAATTACATAGCTGCATTCCTTATGATTATTTTTATAACCAAATGCCTGGTCTTTTACAGCATCCAGGTTTTTTGTTGTATTATCTTTTAGTTCAATGACACCAATAACAATGTCGCCTTTGAAAATGGCCCCGTCTGCTTTTTTAGCATCCGATTCATTTTTCTTTTCAGTTTGAATGTTAAAAGGTTCCTCAGGAAAAACAGCATAGCCCAATACCGTTCCAAACACATCTTTAATAAAACCTTCCTGGTATTGTTCTTCCTTGGCTTTTTTAATATTTAGAATCTTACTGGGACTGTAAACTTGTTTAAAGCGAGCAAATGCGTTTTCTACATCTTCAGCATCAAGAATGTTTAAATATTTACGAATGATGGATTCCTGAAATAACGGCATATTTTAAAAACTCATTAACAAATATTAAATCACCTGAAACATTACCCACAATCCAAGCAATAAATTATATTAACTATATACTCATTTGTAACTGCCGCCATTTATTACTGCCAACTTTTACTATCCATACTTCTTTAGCGTAGGATAGTGCCACTATTTTACTTTTTTACTCACTTCTCCTTATACAATTCAGGATTCATCGCAGCCGTTCCCCACTGTCCAAAAAATTCAATCACAGTTTTTGTATTATATCCTTCACCTTCCTCAAGGTATGCTGAGTTTTGCGTGTGGATTCGCTGCCCTCTGTCATTTAGCACAATAAAAACAGGGAAGCCAAATCGTTGAGGGAAATCCCATTGTGATAATAAGTCAAGGTTTTTATTTTCTTTACTGAAATTTACATGTTCGAAAGCAAAATTTGCTTTTAATGCTGAGTCAACGGGCGCATTGTCTTTTACCATCTTGTCAAACATCCTGCACCAGCGGCACCAATTGCCGCCAATCATGATCATTACATTCTTATGTTCAGTTGCTGCTTTGTTAATGGCCAGTCGAACAGCTGCATTTGCATCGGCCTCAGGATGATATATTTCAACCGGCTTTTCCTGTGAAAAGGATTTAACAACGGATATTAAAACCAATGTGATAATGATATATATGTTTTTCATGTAGCTGTTTAATTATTTAATTAGAGCCGGCACTATGCATTATTTTGTGATTTGTTTTTTTGATATCACGAACATTTTGTCTTAATTTTATTTATCAGCTGCTTTTTCAATTCTGATTCCTGCATCCATGATTCCCGGTAATGGATTTACACGCATGGCCTGGTACAATTCAAAACGGTATTCACCGGTCTGGGGAAACCGTACATGGGGTTTGAATAATATCCTGTTGTCCCAAATGTCTCCCAATCCATCGCCCATCCACTTTCCATCAGGCGATTGCAACATGATCTCTATTGTGTCGCGAAATATTTGTCCTTGCGGTAAACGTGTATTAATAAACATAAAAATGTTGCTGAATGGATAGAACCCTGCATTTCTGATGTTTATATAAACGTTGTGGGGGTGAATTGTATCTGTTATGTTGGCAAGGAATACCAGCGGTTGTTCCTGATCCCAATTATTGTTATCCAGTTTTTTATTCTCATCAAAAATTGTACTGGAACTACAAGAAGGCAAAAGGAAATACATTCCACTAAACAATATATAGAATAACAACCGTTTCATGTCAGGCATTGGGTTTGGCGACCGGTTGATTACTGGAAGGCAGGTTCGGACGAGGTTTTTTCTTTTTCTTCTTTTTCTTTTTTCTGTTATCCATACGTGTAAGTGAGTCCTGACCAACTACATCGTTAAAATCATGTTCAGGCTTTGCAATTGCAAGATCAAGACTGCCTAATTCTCCGGGTTTCTCGCTTGATTTATTTAATGCAATAATTTCTTTAACGCGATCAACAGCCATCGGAACCCAGGAGTCTGCTCCAACAAATTGTACTTCACCATCACCACCGGCATTCTCGCCAATATAGGCATACCACATAACACGTTTAAAAATATCAGTTTTTCTGTGAACAGCGAATCCTTTTGTTGTTTCTAGTTTGATTCTGGAGTCAGGAATATCACGCAGCGCATCCATGTAACTATCCAACTCATAATTCAAACAACATTTTAATTTACCACATTGTCCTGCCAGCTTAAGCGGGTTTAATGAAAGATTCTGATAACGAGCTGCACTGGTGGAAACAATTTTAAAATCGGTGAGCCATGTTGAACAGCATAATTCGCGTCCGCATGAACCAATTCCACCCAACCGGCTGGCTTCCTGACGCATACCAATTTGCCGCATCTCTATGCGTACTTTAAATTCATCGGCAAGTTTTTTTATTAATTCACGAAAGTCAACACGCTCATCAGCGGTATAAAAAAACGTTGCTTTCTTTCCGTCACCTTGAAACTCCACATCACTGAGTTTCATTTTTAAATTCAGGTTCAGTGCAATGGTACGTGAACGGTGCATGGTTTTATGTTCCAGTATCTTTACTTCATTCCATTTTTCTAGATCTGCAACCCTTGCAATACGGTAGAGAACTTTGATATCTGCAGAACCTTCTGAAATATTCTTTTTCTTCATTTGAAAGCGCACCAATTCGCCTGTCATGCTCACTTCGCCGATATCATGTCCGGGACTTCCCTCCACGGCAACCATATCACCGGCTTTTAATGGAATGATATTCACATTTCTGTAAAACTCTTTTCTGCTTCCTTTGAAACGTACTTCTACAATGTCAAATGCTTTTTGCCCTTCAGGTAATATCATATCTGAGAGCCAATCGTAAACATTTAATTTATTACAGCCACTGGTGCCACAAGTGCCATTGTTCTTACAACCTGATGGTGATCCATCTTCTGTTTTGGTAGCGCAACTTCCACATCCCATATATATATTCTCCTGTTCTGCTTAAATAAATAATTAATTAATTCTGTCGTTTTAGTTTTTATACTGAGCCGCGACAATATCAGCCCTCTTCGTAAGCAACACTTTATTCAACCGGAATGACAAATCTAAAAATAAAATTTTCGGATTTGCATTTCTTTCAATGTGATAACAGGCTTCATTCAGTTCTCCGATGAATTCATTTATGTTGTTTTGGTGGACAAAGGGCATAAAATCCTTCAGCAATTGCTTTTGATTGTCATCCAGCCTTGTTAGTTCTGCCGGTGCCAAGTTAGCCATTAAGCATTCACGGAGCGTTTGGATAGAACCAATGAGAAATTGTTTTTGTCTTTCACGACCCGATTTGGAGATTGAATCAACCCAGGGCAGCAACTTGTCAAAGCTTTTCATGGGTTGAAAGCACAACCTCATCCACTCAATAAATTGCTCCTCAATACTTTTTTCTGATGGCTCATGTGCTGCTAATTGCATAGCAAAATGATAATTTCCATCGGCTAAATGGGCAATTGAGCGGGCTTGTGAACCAGGTAATTGCTGCCTGTCAATTAATGCTTGCTGCACTTCATCATCCGTAAGACGATTGACCTTTATCAACTGAGTGCGTGAAAGGATGGTGCTGATAATTTGATCACGATTTTCAGTGACTAGAAAGAAAATCGTTTTATCAGGGGGTTCTTCGATAATTTTTAAAAGTTTATTGGCTGCCTCTGTACGCATTTTTTCAGGCATCCAAAGGATCACGATTTTAAAAGGCGATTCATAACTTTTAAGATGAAGCTTACGGAGGATGTCGGCACTTTCTTCTACCGACATAAACCCTTGCTTATTAGCGATATCCAGACAATCAAACCAATCATTCAGGTCAATATAAGGCTGGTCGATTACGGTCTGGCGAAAATCTTCCAAAAAGTCAGTGCTTTTTGGCTTAGTAATATCCCGAACGGTTGCTACAGGAAAGGAATAATGCACATCCGGATGCACCATTTTGTGATTTTTAATGCAGGATGGGCATTGGCCGCAACTGTCTGATTCAGTTGGTCTTTCACAAGTTAGGTATTGAGCAAAAGCCAATGCCAGGGGTAAGCCGCCTGACCCTTCCGGACCAAAAATAAGCTGAGCGTGGCTCACTCTTTCCTCTGAAACCGATTGTAGGAACCTCTTTTTCACAGCCTGCTGGCCAATCACATCAACAAATTGCATAGAAGCAAATGTAAGCCTAATGTAGAATTAAGAATGCAGAAGTTAGAATTAAAATCAAGAATTATTTAGTGGCCGATTGTGACATTAAATAAAATAAAAGAGCCTCTTATAATTCAAAGATCTTCATTAGTAGGAATGTTGCATTATTCCTGTTCTATAGGATAGGACCATGTCTTGCCTTTGGCAAATTGTCAACAGCAAAAACGGGAGGTTTTAAGACGAGTTTTAATTAATTTCGCAACACTAAAAAAACAATTATGACCCTTAAAACAATAGACCAATATAATTTTTCGGATAAAAAAGCCCTTATTCGTGTCGATTTCAATGTGCCACTTGACAAACAATTCAACATAACTGATGACAGTAGAATTAAGGCTGCTATACCAACAATTAAAAAGGTGTTAGCTGATGGCGGAAGCGTGATTTTGATGAGTCATCTTGGGCGACCATTGAAAAAACTGAAGGAAGACGGGTCAGTTGATTATGTTAAATATTCGCTTAAACATATTGTGAAAAGGACTTCTGAATTGTTAGGGGTCGCTGTAAAGTTTGCTGATGATTGTATCAATGAAAATGCCGTTCAGCAATGTAAATCCTTGAAACCAGGAGAAGTGTTATTACTGGAGAATCTGCGTTTTCACAAAGAAGAAGAAAAGGGTGATCTTGCTTTTGCTCAACAGTTATCGAGTTTAGGCGATGTATATGTAAATGATGCTTTCGGCACTGCTCACCGAGCACATGCATCTACCGCTGTTATTGCGCAATTTTTCAGAGGAAAATCAATGTTCGGCTATGTAATGGCGGGAGAGTTGAAAAATGCGAACCGACTGATGAATAATGCCGAAAAGCCTTTTACAGCCATCATGGGCGGAGCCAAGGTGAGTGACAAAATATTATTGATTGAAAAACTAATGGATAAGGTGGACAACCTGATCATTGGGGGTGCAATGTCTTATACTTTTTTTAAAGCAAAAGGAGGAAAAATCGGCAACTCCCTTGTTGAAGAGGATAAGCTTGATCTGGCATTAAGAATAATTAAAATGGCTGATGAAAAAGGGGTCAACTTACTCTTGCCTCAGGATTCAATTATCGCTGACAAGTTCGATAAGGATGCCAAAACAGATACTTGCAATAACATGAATATTCCTGATGGGTGGATGGGTTTGGATATTGGACCCCAGGCCATCAGTACATTTAGCGAAGTGATTAAAAAAAGCAAGACTATTTTATGGAATGGCCCAATGGGTGTTTTTGAAATGCAGGCTTTTGAAAATGGCACACGTCAAATTGCTGAAGCTATTGTGGAGGCAACAAGCAAAGGTACTTTTTCACTAGTCGGAGGTGGGGATTCAGCAGCAGCTGTGAGTCAGTTTAAGCTGGGCAATGGAGTTAGCTATGTATCTACCGGTGGTGGCGCTTTGTTGGAGTATTTTGAAGGAAAAGAGCTTCCTGGTGTGAAAATGATAACAGAAAGTTAGAAAGCGCCATCAGAATTTTTTTTTTTGCTTCCAATTTATGGTTGATTATCCCTTTCGCAATTATCTTTTTCATACAAAAAGCCTTGTAACCCTTAACTGGCAAAGGTTTTCCTTATTTTCCAGAGGAGAACATCGTACTTTTGTG
This sequence comes from Bacteroidota bacterium, assembly GCA_031418215.1. GTDB lineage: Bacteria > Bacteroidota > Bacteroidia > AKYH767-A > OLB10 > JANOXC01. The sequence goes on along the minus strand of JANOXC010000103.1, from coordinate 37,689 downwards.
TTGTCTTAAATAGCTGGTTATTGAAACAATTAGTCAGGAGATTTCGTTTATTAATTGATATGTTGAAGATCGACCGCAGATTATTTTTAATGCGACATGGAATCCTATGTCTTTTTCTGGCGATTTTTAGTGGGAAGGTTTCTGCCCAATACGAGTTTCCTGCTCCTCCGGCACAAACTCAGACCATTACAACCGGTTCGTTGATTATTCCAATGGATACTGTTTTACAAGCCAAACCAGGGTATTTTAATTTGAAAGCTTATGGATTGATAAATGCATTACTTCAGAACGAGATTCCGGTTAAGTGGGCTATAAAAAAAGGAAAATCAAAAAACACAACGAGCTCTGCTGATTTTTTTATTGCTGATGGAAATGCAACGCGCATTTTCCCCGATACACAGGTGGTGATTGCAGGGGCGGGGTCTATTTTTTATTATTCCGGACCTTTTATTATCGACAGTAGTTGGGTGAGTGCGGCAATTCCAATAATTCAAACTTATGGAAACAGTATTGTTGTTCATAAACTAATGGTGAATACTACCATCGACATTCGTTACACGCTTTCTTTTAAACCCCTTATCGGGCTACTAAACAGTAATGGATATGATACGCTTACCGTCAATGAATTGAAGGAAGCCGGGTTTTATTCCTGGTGTTATAAGTTATTAACCCCGGCAGGAAGTGTGTTTAATGAAGCGTCCACCTATTCTTTATTGAGTGATGCACATTATACAAACGGCGATACGACCCATATCAACCCTGTTTTAAGATATGTGCAGAAAGGCGCTAATTATATGGCCCATTGTACAGCAATAAGTTCTTTTGAAAATAAAACTTTAATCATGACAACAGCCGGCATTGACACTGCAACATCGGTATCGTCATACGTCTTCACTAACAATGATTTGCCTGTCTCACAATTTCAGGGAACACTTTTTAATCCCTGGGGTGAATTCAAATGGTGGAAACTGAAAACAGGAAGTACTTTCAAAACTTCTGTTGCATATGATGTGGTAACCAGAGGAGTATCCGGATCAGGAGCAAGGGTTCTCAGCGGTGCAAAACTAAAACCCGTAGCAGAGAAAGGTGGCAATATATATTATTTGCCGGGCCATGATTTTTATTATGGTCAATCAATTCCATACACACCCAATGATAATACGAAGATTAACGGACGAAGAATATTCTTCAACAGTGTTTTTATTCCACCTTCCGATACTTTTGGTTTGGATTTTAAGGCAGTGGTAAAATTAGATATGACTGCATTTGCAGGTTTCATGGTGAAGAATGAGAATTGTACTTTTAATGTGGTGCTTAGTAATGCTGGATATAGAGCAAAGAATGTTAACGTACAAATTCCACTGCCTGCAGGGCTGTCCTACGTTTCGCACATATTACCAATTGGAGTTTTTAATCCTGTAACCGGAATATGGAGTCTTGATTCTGTGATGCGAAATGAAGTAGACACTTTAAAATTAACTGTTAAAATTACACAACTTGGCAGCATTACTTATGTCGGTGCAGCAATCAATAATTCATTTGAAACTCTTAAGAGCGATAATTTAGATACCATAACGATATTTGTTGTAAGTCGGCCAAATGCTGTTAATGATACAAATGTATTTTTGGGGCCGTATGCTGTTGATACGGATACAAGATTGAATGATAGTGATGAAGATGGAGGTCCGTTCAGCAATACAGCGATCATCAATGGTCCTTTTAATGGCACGGCATCAGTACTCGATAGTAATATCATAAGGTATAGCCCTGTTGCAACTTATACAGGATCTGATAGCTTACAATATTTAACTTGCGATAATTACCCACTTTGTGATACAGCGTGGCTCTTTATAAATGTTTTAACACCACTACCTGTTGAATTGTCATTGTTCAATGGAAATCGGGTTGGTGGAATGGTAAATCTTCATTGGACAACATTATCAGAAAGTAGTAATGATTATTTTAATGTGGAAAGAAGTAGCGACGGCAAGCATTTCGATTTACGTGGAAAGGTGAAAGGGTCAGGTTCCAGTTCAATGATTCATGAATATTATTTCAAAGAGATTGATACCGATGATCCGATTTTATATTATCGTTTGCGCCAGGTTGATTTCAACGGTCATTTTGATTTATCTCCTGTTATTGCATTGCCGAAAACTTCAAAAAACGGGTTTATGTTAAGTCTTTATCCTAATCCTGTTAACAGGAATGATGAACTGGTTATTCATATGGAAGGGTTGCACGAAGCAAATAATTTGTTGAGAGTAACAGATATCACAGGACGATTGATTTTTGAAAAAACAATGAAGTCCGAAGACGAAGGCCCTTTAAATGAGATTTTCAATACAGCCGGTACTTTAGAAGCCGGTTGTTATATTGTAAGCCTTATCACCAATAACAATGTGACCGGTTTAAGATTGATAGTAAAATAGTTTATAGATTTTTTTTAAAAACTTTCTGCATATCGTTCAATGCAGGGAATATATATTTAGAAACATTTGATACAGGTGAATAGAGCAACGAAGCCGCTTTAATTTCCGGTTTAATAATTGCCAGTTTCTCATCTATTGGGCGAAAAACAGTAAGGATAATACTCATAATCAAGCCTGATTTTATTAATCCAAAAACAGCTCCAGTAATTTTATTGAAGAAGTTAAGGCTCGTGATTTTAAGAATGCCTTCGAAGAATTTAGCAAGTAAAACCATCAATAAAATAACCAGGGTAAACACCAGAAAAAAAGTAAAGTATGGCAATATCGTTTCATTGTTGAATATCTTTCTTGCAACACCTGCAAACAGACCACTGAATTTAAACGCCATATAAAATCCCAATACCAAGCCAATGATCATGGCAACTTCAAAAATAAGCCCACGCTGGAATCCTTTATAAGCACCCCAGATTAAAGGAACAGCGATGATGATATCCAGCCAGTTCATTTTTTTAATTTGAAAATTTGAAAATTCGGTAATTTGAAAATGAATTTTTTAAGCAATGTCCGTGATTGATTCTTGATTTTGTATTTCCCAGCTTTTAATTCTTTGATGTTCTGTTTTCCGGAGAATTTTAATTGTCGAATTTTCAAATTACCAAATTTTCAAATTAAATCATCCCTCTTTGTTTTTTAATCTCTTCATATGCGGTGTTAATTTTCTTGAATTTTTCCTGCGCATCATTTTGAAAGTCAGGTCCCAAATGGTGAACTTTATCAGGGTGAAATTTCATTGCCATCTTTCTGTACGATTTCTTTACCTCATCATCACTAGCACCTGGATCAATCTCCAAAATTTTATAGAAAGAATTTTTATCTTTTACAAACATGGCTTTTAGTGATGTAAAATCTTCTTCACTTAATCCGGTAAATTGCGCAATTCTTTTTAAGAGAGTAAGCTCGTCTTCATTTACGTCATTGTCTGCCGCAGCTAAACCAAAAAGTAAATGCAGCATCTCCAAGCGAGAGGAATAATTCAGATTTTGTCGTATTTGCAAACAAACAGGTTCAAGCTGTATGTCTTGCTTTAAGATTTCGCGAAACAACAGCATACGTTCCTTGGTATATTCTTCCCCAAACTGCCGTGTAAAAAATTGCCTTACAAATTCCAGTTCGCTTTTTAGTAGCTTATTGTCTGCTTTCATTAAGGCAGCACATAATATTAGCAACGTAGAACCGAAATCACCGGGAGTCGATACTGACTGCCCGCCGCTGCCTGCTCCTTGTGTAGTTGCCTGTTGTTCATTGATTGCTCCCAGGGCAAAGCCTAGAATTCCGCCAATTGGTCCTCCGAGCGCCCAACCAAGCCCTCCCCAAAGCCATTTTCCCCATCCTTTATCCATCGTGCAAAGATGTATAATTTGATAAATTAAATTGGACATATCGCATTACTTTTGCAGTATGTTGCATGTAAAAAATGTTGAAGAATTAAAAAAGGACTGGAATTTGTTGCTGGAAGCATTATGTAAAATGTTTGATGCTGATCTTGACCTGCAAGGCGTTCTGTTTTTAATTGGAATTCAGGAATTGGGACAAGGTGTTCAGAAATTTGGCAAAGATGAAAAACAAGACCTCATGCATATTGCTACTTGTCGCTTATTAAGCAGCTATGGCTATTATGAATTGAAGGGCATGGATGATGAAGGGTGGCCACATTGGGAGATGATACAAAAGTTACCCAAGATGAATTTAGGAGAACAGGATTATTTGTTGAAACAGGCAGCCATTGAATATTTTCGTGATATAGGATTATTTTAGACAATCTCTTCGTAGCACTGGCTACGAAGTTTTTAATTGTATAGCGTTAGCTATCATATGTTTTAATGGTTGAAAAAAATATTAATTCCTTTTTGATGATTTATTTTTAAAAATTGAATTGATTTGTGCAATCTCTTCGTAGCATTCGCTATGAAGTTTTTAATCGGGTAGCGTGAGCTATCAATAGTTTTGATTGATTGCAATAGCATTAATTGCTACTTAATGTTTTCTATATATATAATTATTGTTATTTCAATTGATATTGTGACCTGAAATATTAATTTTACCTAATCTATGGAGTATGCTTCTTCACGACAAGGATATGCAATAAGGAACCAGGCTGGTGTTTACTTCCTTACTTTTCAGGTCGTGTTTTGGATGGATGTTTTCACACGACAATCTTATCGTGACATAGTAATGGATAGCTTTATATATTGCAGAAGTACTAAGGCGTTGAAAGTGCATGCATTTGTAATCATGAGCAATCATGTGCATTGTATATTGTCTTCTGGAAGAGAAGATTTGAGTGGGGCGATAAGAGATTTGAAACGTCATACTTCAAAAGCAATTATGGAACAAATCATGACCAGTACTGAAAGCCGCAGATTGTGGCTATGGCACCAAATGAAATTTGCAGCTAGTCGTCATAGCAGGAATGAAGTTTATCAATTGTGGACACACGATAACCATCCGGTAGAATTGACGGATAATTTTATGATGGACCAACGATTAAATTATATTCATGAAAATCCTGTCCGAGCAGGTATTGTTGCAAAAGCCGAAGATTATATATATAGTAGCGCCGCTAATTATAGTGGCGAAAAAGGATTGATGGAAATTGATCTATTAGAATAATGTGTAGCTAAATGCTACCTAATTAAAGTTTCGTAGCGAATGCTACGAAAAGCAATAATTACTATTCGAAGCATTCGCTTCGAATTTTTTAATCTGATAGCTTTTAGCTATAAATTAATGAATTTCCCAAACTTCTCTGCCACGCAACAATTGATCTAAATCACCAGCACCTTTTTTAGCAATGGCGTCATTAACCTGGTTGTTCAATGCCTCTTCATAGGTATATCTTTCTTCACGGTAGAACACCCCAAAAGGTCGAGGAAAATGTGGTTGCCCTTCTATTCCTCGATCAAAAAACCGAGCCAGGATTCCGGCTTTCACCCTGTCTGTTTCATCGTGTATCCAAAGATCATTTTCTGCTGTGCCATTACCAATTTGAACAACAACAGGTTTGAATCCATCAAGCTTGATTCCTTTATCACGATTTGCACCAAACACCAATGGCTTGCCGTGTTCAATGAAAAGCGTCTCTTCGGCTTTTGTTCCTTTATCAGTAAACACTTCAAATGCGCCGTCATTAAATACATTGCAATTCTGATAAATTTCAAGAAATGAAGTTCCTTTATGCGCATTTGCTTTGCGCAATAAATCTTTCAGATGCACAGGATCACGATCCATTGTACGTGCTACAAAAGTTGCATCAGCACCCATCGCCAATGCAATTGGGTTAAATGGATGATCAATAGAACCCATTGGGGTTGACTTTGTTATTTTTCCTGTTTCACTGGTAGGAGAATATTGTCCTTTTGTCAATCCATAAATCTCATTGTTAAAAAGCAAAACATTAACATCAAAATTTCTTCTCAGCAAATGAATAAAGTGATTTCCTCCAATCGACAATGAATCACCATCACCGGTAACAATCCAAACACTTAAATCCGGACGTGATGCTTTCAATCCACTGGCAATTGCAGTGGCTCTTCCGTGAATGCTGTGCATACCATAAGTTTCCATGTAATATGGAAAGCGGGAAGAACAACCAATGCCGGAAATAAAAACAATGTCCTCACGTGGTATTCCCAATTCTGGAACAACAGTTTGAACTTGTTTTAATATTGAATAGTCGCCACAGCCTGGACACCAGCGTACTTCCTGGTCAGTAACTAGTTCCTTTGAAGTGAACTGGGGTGTATTGGGATTGATGGTTGTTGTTTCCATTTATATATATTGTTAATACCTGTTCTTTTAATTTTTAATTGATGGATTGATATTATTTTGACAGTTCTTCAATTTTTTCAAGAATTTCTCCTGAAGCGAAAGGCATACCCTGTATCTTGTTGAGGCCAATAGCAGGGATCATAAATTTGTCGCGTATGATTTTTGACAATTGTCCGGTATTCATTTCCGGAATTAAAACCTTATCGAAATTGTAAAGTATTTCACCGAGGTTTTTTGGGAAGGGCTTCAGGTGACGAATCTGTATATGGCTTACTTCATATCCTTTTTCTCTTGCATCAATACAAGCTCCTTTAATAGCACCATAGGTTGAACCCCACCCTACAATCAGTAACTTGCCTTTTTCTTTCCCGCTATCTATTTTTTGCAATGGAATGAAATCAGCAACTCTTTCCGTCTTGGCTTCTCGCATGCGCACCATGAATTCATGATTCTCAGGTTCATAACTAATATTTCCTGTTTCATGTTGTTTTTCCAATCCGCCAATACGATGTTCTAAACCTGCTGCTCCGGGAATTGCCCATGGACGACTCAGTTTTTCATCACGTTTATATGGCAAATATTTTTCACCATTCTTTTCAGTTGCGAATTTTACATTGATGGGTTTCAAATCGTCTGATTGTGGAAAACGCCATGGTTCACTACCATTCGCAATATATCCGTCGCTTAGAAAAATAACAGGTGTCATAAACTCAAGCGCAATACGACAAGCTTCGAAAGCTACTTCAAAACAATCGGCAGGTGTGCAAGAAGCAATAACTGGTATTGGCGCTTCACCATTTCGTCCATACATTGCCTGGAATAAATCACTTTGTTCTGTCTTTGTTGGTAAACCGGTAGAAGGACCGCCACGTTGTACATTTATAATTACCAATGGCAGTTCAAGCATCATGGCCAGTCCCATTGCTTCTCCTTTAAGGGCAATACCCGGTCCTGAAGATGCAGTAACACCAAGTTTACCGCCAAATGATGCACCGATGCTCGAACAGATAGCAGCAATCTCATCCTCAGCTTGGAAAGTGCGTACACCAAAATTTTTGTATTTCGCTAATTCATGTAATATATCGGAAGCCGGAGTAATAGGATAGGTTCCGAAAAAAATGTCCAACCCTGATTTTTTTGAAGCGGCGATCAAACCTAAAGCAGCTGCTTGGTTACCCATCATGTTGCGATAAGTTCCTGCAGGCATCGGAGCAGGGTTGACAGCAAATCGTGTGGTAAAAGTTTCACTCGTTTCGCCAAAGTTATAACCTGCTTTCAAAACTTTTAAGTTGGCCTCCATGATGTCAACCTTCTTTGAAAACTTGCCTTCCAGGAACTTGATGCTATTGTCCATACTTCGGCTATACATCCAATATAAAAAGCCAAGAACAAACATATTCTTTGCACGGTCGATTTCCTTAACTCCCATTCCTGAATCGGTTAGTGCAGCTCTTGTCATTTTAGTGACATCAATCGTGATCAATTGGTATTTATCCAGTGAGCCGTTTTGTAAAGGGTTGTCGCCATCTGTAAAGTTAGCAAGACGAAGATTTTTTGGGTCGAATCCATCGGTATTTGCAATGATGACACCGCTTGTTTTTAAATGACGAAGGTTGGCTTTCAATGCTGCTGCATTCATCACCACGAGTACATCACATTTATCGCCGGGGCTATATATATTCACGCTGCCGAAATGCAATTGGTAGCCTGACACACCTGCTAAGGTTCCTATCGGGGCACGTATTTCCGCAGGGAAATCAGGGAAGGTGCTAATATCATTGCCGAATAAAGCAGCTGTATTGGTAAATTGTGATCCGGTTAACTGCATTCCGTCACCGGAATCTCCGGCAAATTTAATAATCACACTTTCTAGGACTTCCGTTGGTTTTGCCATGATAATCGTTAAAATTTAAGTAGGCAAAGATAGTGTTTATGGAAGAATTTTAAGGGTATGATGAATGTCAGAATAGCATAATAAAAAAATAATATCCTGAAGATCCGGAATTAGATTGTTGCCGGGTTATTTTCTTAAAAACAATTCCATAAAGGGTTTGGAAAAATCAGCTCTTTCAATAAAAAAAATAAGAAAGTAGATACATAAAAGAGTGATTAGGTTGGTCAAATTCTATTCTCAGCAGACAAAAAATAGCAGTTAAAATTGAAAAAAAGAAAATGGTATTAAGATACGTTTAAGCTGCCCGGCGTAAATTCCTCTTTTTAACAGTTGGTTTTTTAGCGGGTTTCTTCGAGATATGTCGCCAGTATTCAGCACCATAACTAACCAATATTTCTGTCCCCGGCAGGATATTACGAGAGGCAACGATAAATACTTTACGCACACCGTTTTTACGCTTTACAACGTACTGTGAGTTGTTGCGTAATTTATCAACCCGGCTAAAGCCGGTGGCATCATTGGCATAACGGCCCATGGCCCATTTAGTGTAATAGGCATCAACGCTTACGCGCTCTGAAATATAGAAGGCATATCCTTCATGCCCTTTCTCGGCGCGTTTTTCTACCTCACTCCAGGGAACTACTTCCCCTTCATATTCCACAATCTCTTCACCTTTCATTATATGTTGATCAGTGAACAATCCTTTACCCGCATTGGGTAAAATACTTTTTTTCAGATAAAGCATGCAGCCATTTATTTAGAGGCGGCAAATGTAGCTGAAAGGAAAGTATGTGGACAACTTATGGCAGATTAAAACAAATCATCCATCAAATACCATTTCAAGCTGTTTGTTGAAGCGTTTAAATTAACATGAAGTTGTTGGTTCGATGGTTGCGATCTGATTTTGTTTCGAGGTATTGATTGTAGATAATACTCGTAAACCCTGATACTAAGATGAGAATGGATACAGTGAGCATGTTTTTTTTGTTTTTATTGTTTCACAAATATTGGTCTATAGAAGCCGCTGATGCCTTCTGTTTTTGGTGAATGCCTTTGAGCAGAAGGTGAAAATCACTCCCTTAGGGACTGAATTCATAGTCAATATGCTTACTTTTGAATAGAAGTAGACCTTAATTATGACTCATCCCCATAAAAATCACCTTTTCCTATTTTTATCGCTTATTTTAGTTCTTGGTTCCTGTAAAAACAAGAGGGAATCGGACGAGGATGCGGGTAAGCGGAATCAATATCAGCCGTCCGATTGGTTTTTCTTTCAACGCAATTTTCCTGACGCTTCGCTGGATCTGAACGCCTATCAAAAGGCATTGAAAGCTGCTGCCACAGGAAATCAACTTATGCGGAGTAATATAGCTGCAGGATGGAATGATCCTTGGCTACTGGAAGGGCCAACCAACACCGGCGGAAGGATCAATTGTGTCGCTGTTAGTCCCTTGAATCCAAACATAATGTATGTCGGAAATGCTTCAGGGGGTATTTATAAAACTACAGATGGTGGAATTAATTGGTTTCCCGTTTTTGATGATCAACCCTGGTTGTCTGTTTCCTGCATCGTCTTTCATCCCGGCAATCCAAATATTATTTATGCCGGAACAGGAGATAAGAATATTTCAGGATTCCCTTTTATTGGTGATGGCATCTATAAATCAATTGATGCCGGATTAACATGGTCTCATCTCGGCCTGTCAGCTCAATACATCGTTTCAAAAATTGTGATTGATCCTTCAAATACAAATAATATATATGCAGCAACAATGGGATTGCCTTTTTATAAGAATAATGACAGGGGCGTTTACAAATCAACTGATGGTGGTGTAACATGGTCGCAATCATTATTTGTGAATGACAGTACAGGTGCAATTGACTTGTTAATCAATCCTGTTAATACACAGATTTTATATGCTGCTACTTGGAACAGGATACGTAACAATCATCAAACATTAGTTGCGGGACCTGATGCCGGTATATATAAGTCAATTGATGGCGGTACATCGTGGACAAAGCTGACGAATGGTTTACCTACAGTCGATATTTCAAGAATTGGTTTGACAATGTCAGGGTCTAACCCAAATAAAGTTTGGGCTGTTTATACTGATAATACGATCGACCTTGAGGGTATATATAAAACCGATGACGGAGGATTGACATGGAATCAGATCAATGATCCCGGTCCAGGAATTATGGGAGGATTCGGATGGTATTTCGGCAGGATAGAAGTAAACCCCGTAAATGATAATGAATTATGGTTATGTGCTGTTGATATGTGGCATACGCTTGATGGTGGAGCTAATTGGACATCAGCCTGGCAAACATCAAGTCCGCATGCAGATAAACATGATATTGTAAAAGTATTTGCGAATATTTGGATAATGGCAACTGATGGAGGTTTATATAAAACAACAGACGGTGGCGTTTCTTGGAATGACATTGATTTAATTCCCAACAACCAGTTTTATCGCATCGCTTACAATCCGCATAATCCGGGTGAATATGCAGGCGGTGTGCAGGATAACGGAACCAATGTTGGAAATGCTGCAGTGAAAGATAACTGGCAACAGATTATTGGAGCAGATGGATTTCAAATCCGGTACCATCCTACGGATCCCAACATTCATTACGCAGAACAGCAATGGGGCGATATTTTTGTTACAACTGATGGTGGAGCAAGTTACAACAGTGCAACAAATGGTATTGATCCAAACGACAGACGCAGTTGGGATATGCCATATATATTAAACCCAAACAATCCTGATGAGTTATATACCGGCACCTTTCGTGTTTATGCAAATTACAGTGGTGTAAATGTCAACTGGACAGCCATCAGTCCTGACTTAACCGATGGAATTATTTTTGCACCACGTTTTCATTTTATTTCAGCCATTGATCAGTCGGAAGTCAACAGTGATCAGCTAATGGCGGGAACATCTGATGGCAATGTATGGATTAGTATTGATGCCGGTACGAACTGGATAAACATTTCAGCAACATTACCCGATCGGTATGTTACATCTGTACATTTTTCTCCTAACACACAAAACACTGCTTATGTAACGCATTCAGGTTACAAAGACGGAGAATTTATTCCACACATTCATAAAACAATTAATAACGGAGCAAGCTGGACAGACATTAGCAGTAATTTACCGCAATTAGCAGTAAACGATTTGCAAACTTATCCAGGCAACGACAGTATTTTATTTGTAGCAACAGATGGTGGCGTTTACGGAACAATTGACGGAGGACAATCCTGGAATCGCATTGGTAACAATATGCCCGTCATTCCCGTCTATGATATAGATCGTGATCCATTCAGCAATAAATTATTAGCAGGAACTTTTGCAAGATCGATGTGGAGTTATCCGATTGATTCGATTTTGGCGACTTCTGGGATAAAAGAAAACACAGTCAATGTAGATATTTCAGTTTATCCAAATCCTGCTTCGGATTATTTATATATAAAATCAGAAAGGAAGGGGTTTTCTCCTCAACGTATTTTTATATATAATTTGAAAGGGGAGTTGGTGATGGCTGAAATGTTTAATGGAAAGGATCAAGGAAAAATTGATATTGAGAAATTACCGATTGGTATTTTTTACTTAAGATTGGAAACGGGAAAAATGCAAGCTGTTGTTAAGTTTGTTAAAAATTGATAGAATCAGGACGTATGAAGGTTAAAAGTAATTTGTTAATTTATTTATTTTCTTTTTTTCTCTCGGCAAACCTTAACTCGAACGCCCAGTCACCCGGTTGGGAATGGGCAAAACGAATTGGAGGTTTAGGGTCAGATGAATGTTATAAAGTTAAAGTTGACCCATCAGGAAGTGGAGACATATATATAACCGGCAGTTACGAGGGGACAGTAGATTTTGATCCGGGGCCTTTAACAACTAATATTACCAATCAAGGGCAATGGGATGTTTATCTTGCTAAGCTTGACAGTTCCGGTAATTATCTTTGGGCAAGAGGTATAGGAGGAATATATGCTGATCATGGCACTGATATTTCTATCGATGATTCGGGCAACGTTTATTTAACCGGCTGGTTTGACGATACCGCCTATTTTAATCCAGGAAATGGGCCCAACGTATTAATTGCAAAAGGATGGGGCTTTAACATGTTTATTTGTAAATATGGTAAGACAGGTGATTTAATATGGGCAAAGTCAATAGGGGGTCCGCTTTCTGCAGATGTTATTAGTTATGGTATGATCAATGATAAACTTGGGAATATTTATACGACAGGTAGTTTTACGAAGTTTGTAGATTTCAACCCAGATACAACAGCAAATTATAATTTATTTTCAAGTGTTGGCTCAAATATTTTTATTTGCAGATGGGACAGTTCAGGTAATTTTAATTGGGCTAAATCAATTGGTACGAGGGGCGGAAATAGAGGATACTCAATTTCCACAGACCCCACTACAAGTGAAATATATATTACAGGAACATTTTCTGATACGGTAGATTTTGATCCCGGGCCGGGAATTTTCAAACTGGTGTCGGTTTATCAGTCGGATATTTTCGTATGTAAATTTGATTCGGCCGGAAATTTTGTTTGGGCAAAAGCAGTTGGAGGAACCGGAAATCAGGATGTCGGTTATTCTATCGCTTTTGATACAACTGGACCCGGTGCATTGTATGTAACTGGAGATTTTCAAGATACAGCGGATTTTGATCCGGGAGCAGGTATATTTACTATTATAGCAAGCTCACCTAATTATAAGGATGCATTTATTTTGAAGCTTGATTCTTCAGGAAGTTTTAAATGGGCTCAAAAAACAGGGGGAGCCTTAACTGATGGAGGTAAAGGTGTTGCTATTGGAGATTCAGGCAATATATATTTATTTGGGATGTTTCAAAATACAATCGATGCAGATCCCAGTCCGATATCGAATTATTATTTAACATCTACGGGGGATTACGATTTGTTTATTTCCAAATTGGACAGTTCCGGTGGTTTTTTATGGGCAAAACGTATTGGAGGCACAAGTCAAGAAGAGGCATTTTCAATTGCGATTGATCCGCATAATAATAACAGTTTGTATGTTGCCGGTGATTTTTTCAGTGGATCCCTGGCTTTTGGGGCTTCAATAATTTTTAATGCTGATATTTCAGGAAACGGGAATGATGATATTTATGTAGCTAGACTTGGAAATATTTCAATTACAGGAGTTGAGAAAAATATGGTCAATAGTCAAATTTTATTTTATCCAAATCCAGCAAAGGATCATTTTTTAATTGATTTTGGAATTGAGCGAATCAATGTTGAAATTGCAATTAATGATATTTCAGGTAAAGAACTAATATCAGAAGCGTATCACAGAGTAAAAACTATTCACATGCAAACAAACGGGTTAACTGCAGGTATTTACCTAATCCAAATCAAATCAGATGATTTTGTAGAGACGAAAAAGTTAATCGTAGCAAGATGATTTCTTAAAGACTTTTCAAACCATTTCAATAACCTCAAACCGTTTCAAACTTTATCAAACAAATTTTTTCACCGAACTCCGAACTCCCGACTAATCAAGAAGCAAATTCCTCATAAGAACTTACATCCGGACAAGTACAAATGAAATTATGATCACCCCTCACTGGCGAACCAGTGATGGGGGAATGATTCATTCCCCTTTGTCTTTTAATTGTTCCAAAGACAGGTTCAATGATTCACTGACGTTTGATGTCGAAGTCGGGTGGTGATCTAATCCGGCGATTATTTGTACTTGCAACATATCATTGTCTCCCGGTATTTCTGAAAAATAAAAACCCCGGTGAGTTTTATTTATACCTCATCGGGGTTGTAAGCAAGAGCTATAATATGTGATTTAGAACTTGCCTCCAATTGATATATAAAATGACCTGCCGTCAGCGGGCATGGCACCAGGACCTGGTATTGCATTTGCCCTGCGAGTGAAATATCGTGCATCTGCCAGATTATTTATTCCTGCCTTGAGTATTATATTTTGCTGCACAGACACTGTTGCATGTAAATCGGAAATCGCGTAAGAAGGAATTAACCCTGTTATCGCAGTTGGATCAGCTACCGTATTATTTGCATCAGCATAACTTTCACTTACATAACTAAACTGGTAGGAAATGGAGAACTTTTTATATTCCCCGGTAATGCCTGATCTTAAAATATGCTTCGGTGCGTTTTCCACCATATTATTATTAAGCACTTTTTCTATGACAGTATTTGTTTTGTAATCAAATACGTTTACAGTAAAATCATCATAACGCGCATCGGTAAAACTATAGGACATGAAAAGTTGGTAATTAAACTTATGTGGTTTGCCACTAAATAGCATAGGACTCACTTCAACCAAACCCTCAAATCCTTTTGTAGTGCTGTTCCCTACATTGGTCCTGTAATAATACGTACTGCCATCGCTGCGCTGTTCCGTGCTGGTGCCAATGCGGTTATTATACTGAAGAATGAAGGTGCTCATGTCAAAAAACAGGTAATCGTAAACCTTACCACGGTATCCCAAATCAAAATTATAACCCTTGGAGTCTTCCAGGTCTGGATCTATTACTTCTATGTTTGGAAGGAGACTTACATCATAAAACATAATAGGGCGGAAGGCCTGGGTGTAATTGGTATAAAGCCTCGTCTTTGATGTAACCTTGTACTCTGCACCAATGCCGGGCAGCAGGATATCACGGACACGCTTGTCATCTTTAATAAAGTTTTGAGACCCATCGGAATTATAGCTTAGTCGTCCGGAAGCTGTCATGATAAGATGTTGATACCTTAACCCGGGTATAACCGATAACCTATCCGTGATGCGGAAAAGATTTTCAAAAAATATTGCCTGATCGTATGAATGAAGGTCCAGCTCCTGCTGTTTAATTAGGAAGTTGGTATTAAACTCCGTTCCCCTGTCGCCCACTCCAAGTCTTGAACGATCGGTATTACCGTGAAAGTAACGCACCCCGGCTGAAAAGGTATGCTTGCGCCCTTTCCACTTATAGTCCGTCAAGAAGCGCGTTTCCATTCCGAAATTAGTATATATATCCTGCTGAACCTGTCGGTTATTATATTCCAATGTTGCTGGGTTAATAGTGTCATTTATGGTAAGTGGTTTAAGAAATCCGATATCTCCCCTGTTGCCGAACACACCGTATAATCTTACATTCAGTCGGGTATTGGTTTCCGCTTTAAAAGTATGGTTGGCAACAACAGCTGCAGTCTGCCATGTAATTCCCAGCCAGTTGCGGCTGCGATTACTCATTTTGGCATTTTCCTTTATTTGCTCTTCCGTTAGTCCTCCCGGCTGCTGACTCAGAATATTAGAGTGAGTATATTCTGCAGTCACCGACGTTCTATTACTCAGGCGGTAGGTAAACGTTCCAAAACATACATTGGTTTTATACTTACTGTTATCTCTCCACCCGTCTGAATTACGGTGATCAAAAAAACCATAGTAATGGAAATTTTTTGTATCACCTCCTATGGCATTGTAGGAGTTGAAGAGGCCGTTGCTTCCGAAGGTTTGAAAGGTTTCATACTGAAAAGGCTTTCTGATATCTGAGCCGTCCTTCAAGATGTAGTTAACCAAGCCTCCGAATTGCGGGCCATACTGCAAGGAACCATGTCCCCTTATTATTTCAATTTGCTGTACGGCCTGTAACTGAGGATTATAGTAAGCCTCTGGGTAACCATAGGGGTCAGCTTCAATATCATATCCGTTTTGACGAACATTCATTTCCCACGACCTATTTGGGCTTAAGCCGCGCGAACCGAGCCCGATCTGTATTCCGCTGCCATCGCTTTCCCATATCTGCATACCAGGCACTTTAGCTACTACCTGCCGCATGGTGTTGGTCACTACATTACCCTGCACATTGTCCACCAATATCAGCGCGCTTTTTTTTCCGGCATATATATTTGTCCCGACTACATCGGGCAATTGCATGATGTCTGTTTTGTTTTTATAAGCTACAACAGACACCTCCTTCAGATAGATTTCAAATTTACTGAGTGAATCGAAATTGGCCTTGTTCAATGAGTCGGCTTTGAGAGGAACTCCCGCATGCTGTCGTGCATGTTGTGCTGAAACTTGCCTGCAAAAAGGATGCATGGCATATACTGTGAATAATATATATATAATTTTTTTCAATGATTTTGCTTGTTTCAAATGTTTGATTGTGCAATTCATACCACCTGGTTTATGATTAAAATTATAAACAGGGCAGTTTAAAATCAGGCAGCGCACTATTGCGCCATTTTATCGCCATGGAGGAAAGTAAAACAGGATCTTACATAGAACTGATGCTTCCCATGTGCAGGCTGTATCTTTATGCTCCTAAATGGTAAAATGACAAAAGCACGACCATGCCGGATAATCTGCGGAGCATTTCTTGCTAACGAAAGGTTTGTGATGCTGCATTTTTTTTAAAGCAACACCAACCCCTGTAATCGGTTGAGAAATGCAGCCACAACGCAACTGGTTCCATTACTTTCTTACGGAAATAATTGAATCCCAATAACTGCATTGAAGAAGTTTCCGGCTTTGTGATTATGCCTGCAATGGTGGAGGAATGAGGACTTCAAGAAAAACATCATTGTAATCAAGCATGAAATGCCTGTTGTAGGTATATAAAACTACTTCAGAATTATCGGGAGCGAAATACTTTATGGCTAAAAAATCATTGGTCTTCTTTGAAAACGGGTTTACCATCGAATTGGAAGGCAACTGGTCAATACCCTCGTTTTCGGATTCGTTTAGTTTTACTATCAGCGCTTCTTCGTACGGATCATTGACTCCATAAAAAGTTATTCCTTCATCAGTCACTTCTTGATTTGACGCCACATTAAATATGTGCCCCTTGTATAGTATCTCATTTTCGTCTGTCTCTTCCTGATACACAAATCGTTCCTTGTTGTTCAGGTCATGCCAGGGTATTTCCAGCTTAAACAACTTGGTTTTATCATCGCTGGCTAGTATTCTTTGAATGTTTAAATAATTATTGGTTTCCAGTACTTTGAAAATTACAAATCGACCGAAGTTATTGAATAGAAAAACAAGCAACACCACATAAACTAAAAAAAGCCGGATTGATTTTGCTATCATTTCTGTAAAGATATCTTTTACGACTAAATCAGTAGCTGAAACAAGCCACTAGTTGCAGTTCTTTAAAGTTCTACGAATTCATCTTCAAAAGGTTTCGATGAAAGTTTAGGCATTCAAATTAATGCCGTTAACGGTAGTTTCGGCAAGCACTCAACTAGATAAATAAACATTTACAAGCGACAAATTTTGGAACCGGAAGTTAATAAAGAGATTTCATTTACAACAGCATTTTTATTATCAGATAATATATTGTAAAACTTTAAAAACAGCTTTCTGAGCCGTTTTTCATCAACCCCAAAAAATATTTAATACCCGCCTAAAATTATTACGGCATGGTTGTTAGCGATTGTTTAAGAATTTTTTAAATATAAATCAATGAAAAAAGATTCACTCACTGATACGCCAGTGGTAGGATGTCAAACCTTTTCAAACCAGAAACTCAAAACTTGAAATTGATCTCCGAACACCGAACTCCTTAATCCAAACTAATCAAGAAGCAACCTCCTCATAAGAACTCACATCCGGACAAGTACAAATCAAATTACGATCACCAAAAGCATTATCAACGCGTTTCACCGATGGCCAGAATTTATTTTCTGCAATCCATGCAGCGGGGAATGCTGCAGAATGACGCGAGTATGGATGGTTCCACTCATCACTGCATAATTCAGCAGCTGTATGTGGGGCATTGATCAGCACATTGTTTTCACGATCTGCTTTTCCATTTTCCAAAGCGTGTATCTCTTCACGGATTGCAATCATGGCTTCACAAAAACGATCGAGTTCTTCTTTTGATTCACTTTCTGTTGGTTCAACCATCAGTGTTCCTGCAACAGGAAATGCAACAGTAGGCGCATGGAAACCAAAATCCATCAAGCGTTTCGCAATGTCTGTTACTTCAATGCCTGCTGTTTGTTTGAAAGCACGGCAATCTAAAATCATTTCATGCGCACAATGTCCGTGACGGCCTTTATATAAAATCGGATAATGATCTTCTAAACGCTTCTTTATATAATTGGCATTGAGAATAGCATATTCAGTTGCTTTCTTCACACCATCTTTTCCTAACAAACGAATATATCCGTAGGAAATTAAAAGGATGCTGGCACTTCCCCAGGGCGCTGCACTCACTGCACTTCCTTTTCTTTCGCTGCCTGTTGAAATTACAGGATGGTTAGATAAATAGGGAGCTAAATGTTTTGCAACACCAATCGGTCCCATACCGGGGCCACCGCCACCATGAGGAATGGCGAAAGTTTTATGCAAATTCAAATGACAAACATCAGCACCAATCATTCCGGGACTCGTTAAGCCAACCTGTGCATTCATGTTGGCACCATCCATGTAAACCTGGGCGCCATGTTCATGAATAATTTTTGTAATCTCACGAATACCTTCTTCATAAACACCGTGCGTGCTTGGATAAGTAATCATAATACAAGCCAATGTATCTTTATATAAAGCAGCTTTTTCTTTTAAATCATTGATGTCAACATTCCCTTTTTCATCAGTCTTTGTAACTACCACTTTCCAGCCAGCCATCACAGCACTTGCAGGATTGGTTCCATGAGCTGATTGTGGAATCAATGCAACATTTCTATGTCCTTCTCCTTTGGCAATTAAATAACCACGTATAGCCATCAATCCTGCATATTCACCTTGTGCACCACTGTTTGGTTGTAATGATACAGCATCAAAGCCTGTAATTTCGCATAAATATTTTTCCAGTTCATAGATGATCTGCAAATATCCTGCTGCCTGATCAACAGGAACAAACGGATGAATGCTGTTCCACAATGGCCAGCTCAATGGCATCATCTCACTCGTCGCATTTAATTTCATTGTACAGGAACCCAATGCAATCATCGAGTGATTCAAAGCAAGATCTTTATTCTCCAATTTTTTAATATATCGCAGCATGTTCGTTTCGCTGTGATGAACATTAAAAACGGCATTTGTTAATACTGCTGATGTCCTGGTTTTCAAATTTGATTTTCTGGAAACAACTGCACCATTCTTTGCAGATGCATTCGTAAATACATTGATGATGTCAACCACATCTTCTGCTTGTGTCGTTTCATCCAATGCAATAGTTATTGCATCATCAGCATCATAACGGAAATTCATCATGGCATTCAATGCTCTTTCGCGAATGGCAGATTGTTTTCCTCCGGCCTTAACACAAATCGTATCAAAAAAGTCTTTATAGATAATTTCAAATCCTGCTTTTTGCAATGAAGCTGCAAGGTCGGTTGCGCGTTGATGCATCTCCGAAGCTATCGCCTGCAATCCTTTTGGTCCATGATAAACAGCATACATACCAGCCATTACAGCAAGTAAAACCTGTGCAGTGCAAATGTTGGAGGTGGCTTTATCACGTTTAATGTGCTGTTCACGGGTTTGTAATGCCATTCGTAAAGCAGGTTTACCGGATACGTCTTGAGAAACACCAATAATACGACCGGGAATATCTCTTTTATAATCTTCACGTGTAGCAAAATAGGCTGCATGCGGTCCGCCATATCCCATTGGAACACCAAACCGTTGTGTATTTCCTACAACTACATCGGCTCCCCACTCACCCGGAGGTGTTAGCAAAACCAGCGACATTAAATCAGCAGCAACAACAACACGGATATGGTTTTCGTGACAACGTGTAACAAACGAATTATAATCATTTACCTCGCCATCTTTACCCGGATATTGCAACAGCACTCCGTAATATTTTTTATTGAAATCGAAAGTTGAAGCTTTACCAATTGTCAACTCAATACTTAAAGGCTCACTTCTTGTTTTTAGTACATCAATCGTCTGCGGGAAACAATTGTCGGCAATAAAAAAGTGATGACAATTATCTTTCACTGCCTCCTTATTTCGCGTATGAAATAACATGGTCATTCCTTCAGCTGCAGCGGTGGCTTCATCTAATAGAGAAGCATTAGCCAATGGCATACCGGTTAAATCGCAAACCATAGTTTGAAAATTAAGCAATGCCTCCATCCTGCCTTGGGCAATTTCAGCCTGGTAAGGAGTGTAAGCCGTATACCATCCCGGATTCTCAAGAATGTTGCGTTGAATCACACCAGGCACCATGGTGCTGTGGTATCCCAAACCGATATAAGAACGAAATATTTTATTTTTTGCTGCCGTCCGTCGAAGTTCACGTAAGTAAACATGTTCTTCAAGTGCATCAGGAAGATTAAGCCCGGATTTCAAGCGGATATCAGCAGGAATAATTTCGGTAATTAATTGCTCAAAGGAATCAACACCAATCATTTTTAGCATCGCTGCTGTTTCGCTGGCGTCAGGACCATTATGACGGTCGGTAAATTGATAGTAGGACATGGCTTTTTGTAACGAGGGGCAAAGGTAGATAAATTGACTTCAGCTCAGCTTCCTGGCAATTGTCTTTTTATTGATTATTGGTCAGATTTTCTTTTTCCCTATTATTGTACAAGGAACCTGTACCGATGTTCAATTAACCATATACAAGCGAAATTGCGGTAGTTGTGATTATTTCAAACCATGCATAGATTAAAGTTTTTATTGATCCTTCTGTTAACCAATTCGATGGCAGTTAAGGCACAGGAGAAAATGTTGCTCATTAATGGGAAAACGATCGATATCAATAGCCATTCCATTAACGAGGAGTTTGTTTTTTATAAAAGAACAGGGGATGTTAAAAATAAGTCCAGGCTGGCAGAAAAAGTTGATGTTTTTTCCATTCAAAAGCCGGATGGTACAGAAGTGATGATTTTCGAGGCTGATTCGGCCAATGGGCTATCTATTGAAGGAGTGAGGAATTATATACGTGGTGAGCAAGCTGCGATGCGGTTTTATAGTGAACAGGCGCATGTTGGTGAATCAGCTATACTTGGAATGGCCTCCAGTCTTTTGGGCTTTTATTCTTTCCCTATACCGATGTTCAATGCCGTAGTGCTGGGAAGGTTTTCTCCGAAAAAGATGAAAATTCCGGAAGGTTATGATGCACCTTATTCTGGGACTGAGGAGTACCTCATAGGATATCAGAAAAAGGCAAGAAACCTCAAAATTCAGCAGAGTCTTAAATGGGGCTACATAGGATTGGGAGTAGGTTTAATAGCTATAATTACTTATAGTACCACAAGTGAAAAATAACCTGTTTCAGACGGGAGTATGAGTCGCAATTTTCGATATGCATTACTCGGTCATTTTTTGCTTTCCGTTGCTGCATTTTTCATGGTATCACAAACTGCAAATTTATTTCCGGCGCATAAAATTTCAACAATTTATAAGCTTGCACTGGCTTGTTCAACTTTTAGTGTTTACCGATTAGCCTATTATGGAATAAAATGGCCTTACCGCTTTTCCAGATTTTTCGGAATCAGAGAAATGTTGATCTCTCTACTACTACTATTATTTTTATTACCATTTCTTGAGTTTCGGGAAACAGCAGGCTTACTGTTGATGGCATTGTTCTGCCTGTCATATTTCATGGAAGTCGGAACATGGAAGGGGTTGCGCACGATACCAGTAATAAAAAGTATATGGGTTGCATTAGGCTGGACTGTAACAACAGCTGTTATTCCATTATTTCATGTTGCAGATTTTAGTGTGTTACTTTTTTTTGCAGAAAGATTTCTTTTCATGCTTGCCCTTTCCATAATTTATAATCTGCGCGACATGACATCAGATACCAAACTTGGTATAAGCACAATCCCACATAAAATCGGTGTAGGGCGAACGAAACAATTAACCATATTAATTCTTGGAATCAATGCCTTTCTAATATACATACATCATTATTCCTTGTTAATATCTGTAGCATTAAATACAACTTTATTTATTACAACGATAATTGTTTTATTAGCAAAAGAAGGCGGGCATCAATTATATTATTCACTTGCTGTTGATGCTACAATGATTTTACAAAGTGTTTTAGTGATATATGCTGCCATGTACATATAGTATTCGGCAATGAGTATTATTTTCCTAAGATAATTAAAGTTCTCGGTTTTTCATTTTACATTTGGTGTTTTACATTTTAGATTATTTTATTTCAGTATTTATCTACCAATCTTCATGTAGCAATCAATAATTATATATATTGTTCACAACATTGTTAATTAATATTCAATGTAATTAGAAAATTAATTATATATATACTATATGTTTGCTTCGACAAATTAAAGAAGCCTGCTAACCGGCTGAAATGATTTAACTTTTCATGATTGTACTGAATCACCCATTCAATAATGGTTAGTTGCTGCTAGTTTTATTTAAAACGAGATGGATGAAAATGAATATTGAAATTTGTTCTTGGTTAATAGGAGTTCCTGCGTTTCAAAACCATTTAGGGTCTTTTGAATTAGTGAAAGTATTTATCTATAGAAAGAAGTATGTAGAAAGATGTTACTATGTCACTAATGTTATTGATGCTAATTTTAAAAAGCTAAACAGAAGTCAAAATAGTTGGTTAATTATCATTCAATATTTTTATTTTCACATCAGAAAAAAACGGCGATGGCCTAAGGCCGAATATTTCTTAAAGCGACCCATGTTTTAACTAACCTGAACATGGGTCGAACGCAGGGCAACCACGCGTGGAATGGAGTTGTAAAAAGAACAAATATTTTTAAAAGCTAACCTAAAGATATAAAACATGAAAAAGTATATTGCCATTTTAATTCTATTAATGGGATTTGAAAACAATTCCAATGCAGTGCCATCTGGCATGTCTGAAAAAAACAGTGAAAGTGTTATTAGGCCAATTCATATAAGAATTAATTTTGACATAGCTCATCCGACAGAATGTGAAAATGGGGTTGGGATTTGTCGTGCATCTGGGAGTGCCGGAAGAACTATTGGAAATGGAAGAACGGTTGAAGCTGAATGTTATATTGAAGATAATATTTTTATAATGAACATACCATATGAAAAGATTGGTGCAGATATGCAAAAAGAGCTTGAGATCTCAAGATATTTCAACATACTTAGTGATTTTGAAATCCCGGAAGAATGGTTGAGCGAAATGAAAATAAATACTTCATTCTTTATTCCTGTTGGAGATTACAAGGTTGAAGAGTTAAAGGACTCCTATCAGATTGATTTTACTCTTAAATAGTTCATTATGCCATGAGTCATCATTGAATTGATGGCTCATGGCATTTTTTAAAAAGCAATTATTGTATGTTTTAACTGATGTTGCAAATAGTGCAAGTGTATATATCCTAAATCTAAAAATATATGAAATTCAGACTGGTAATTTTGTACTCCTTTATTTTATTTACAATGAGTTCTTGCAAATTATTGGTAAGAATTATAACCGGTGTAAGGCAACCAAAGATTGAAAGTAGCGCTTCTGTCATTTCTTTCGTTAAGAAGAATGGAATTAATTCAGATCAGATTTTTTACATTGATTCTGCAGCATCCTGGAAATTTTGGGAACTGCATCAAATGGAAAATATATTAGATGTAAGAATATATGATAGCAAAGGACGATTATTAAAATATTTGCCACAGGCACAATGTAGTGGAACTGTGGCAAAAAATTTACGTGAAATAAACCTTCCTGCGCTTCTACCTATTGCTATTGCATCTGATAGTTTAAGCCAGGTATTGAGAAACTTCCGTCGAGTAGATAATAAAATGTTGCAACTAAGTGATTTTAAAGAAGGAGATTTTATTGTTGGAATATATTGTTTAAAGGCATTTGGGAATGCTCAATTTGAGCACACCGCTTTAACGTATACAAATGAGTTGAATTTAAATCCATCAGCTAGTCATATTAGAATATTGTATCTGGATACTGATATGCATGAATCTTGGGGAATGAAATCAAAGGATGATTCCAGGTATCTGGTTTTCGATTTTTAAAAGTAATGCGAATTTGTATTTTGTTTTCTTTTTTTTTGATATTTACTGGAAAATCTTTTTCTCAAAATTTAATAGTCGATTCTGCACTGGTGATAACTGATAAGTGCTGTACAGAGCTTTCTAAAATCAAATATTCGCTCTTTTCTTCCCTTTCAGCCTCTTACATCAATTACCATAATTGGCAGGGCGATGATCATTCCGCATTATCATTTTTAAGTAATGTGGATTATCGTCATTACAAGTCCTATGTTTCAGGATGGAGTCATGATCACCTTGTTAAAATTGAATTGGGATTTTTACGTTATACGGATTCTGTTTGGATCAAGAATGCCGATCAGTTCAAGGTGGCTATGCAATGGACTGAGAAGCCCGGTAAACACCTGAGTCATTCTTATTCCTTTTTTATTCAGTCGCAAATGCTCAAATCCTGGCAATTTGTTTATCACGATGATTCAAATAAAAAGGAAAAGGAGTTGAAAGGATGGTTCATGGCCCCTGGTGCAGTTGAGCTGGCATATGGATTAAATTGGTATTTCTGGGAAAAGTGCAGAATTAATGTCGCTTTTGCTTCTTGTCGTATTTCCACCAAGCCAAGATTTGCAGATTATCCTGATATAAAGTCTGAAAATGACGAGTCACTTTTCAAATCTAAACGGCTTTATATTAAATCTGAATATGGGTTTTCAAGTCAACTTTATATCAGGAAAGAACTTTATCCGAAGGTGGTTATATGGGACAATCAAAGCAGGTTCTTTTTCAACGCTTTTAACCGGATTGGAGTGCATGTCGACATCAGTAATCGCTTTGCAATTCGCTTCCTTAAATACCTGCAGTTCAGAATTGATACACAACTTGTTTACAATCCAGATTTTAGCAAAAAGCTTTCCTATCGGCAGGAATTGTTGTTGGGGCTGTTTTATGAGATAAAACAATAAATTTTATCCCTTCACTTTTTATTAGGTTAGCAAATACTGTGAATTGTTTAGACGAACTACTCCCTCTCTTTCGGAGAGGGCAGGGGTGAGGTAATAAAGTCAAATTTTAATTTGACCAAAGTAAAATATCCTGAATCAATGCCCCGCATCCTTAAAAAAATTTACTTTGCAGAATGGAATTTAAGAATGAATTAAAATTTGCCACGCAGTGTGATCAGCAAGATGAATTGCAACGTTTTCGCGCGCAATTCCATTTACCGCTACACAAAGGTAAGCCCGTCATTTATTTAACAGGGAATTCGCTTGGTTTGCAGCCAAAAAAGACAGCTCAGTATATTAATCAGGAGTTGCAGGATTGGGCATCACTGGGTGTGGAAGGACATTTTAAAAGAGATACAGGCTGGTTTGGGTATCATGAGTTGCTAAGGAATCCAACAGCCAGGCTGGTAGGGGCATTGCCTGAAGAAGTGGTGGTAATGAATCACCTAACGGTAAACCTGCATTTGTTATTGGTAACGTTTTATCGCCCGGATGTAAAACGATATAAAATTATTTGCGAAGGTGGTGCTTTCCCTTCCGACCGTTATGCATTGCAGTCGCAGGTAAAATATCATCACCGTGATCCTGCTGATGCTTTAATTGAATTGTATCCCCGCGAAGGAGAATATATATTGCGGCAGGAAGATGTTTTAAAAGCCATCAGCGATTGCGGCGATTCATTGGCTGTCGTTATGATGGGTGGTATGAATTATTACACAGGGCAGGCTTTCGATATGAAGGCAATTACCAAAGCAGCGCATGACGTAGGCGCTTATGCAGGTTTCGACCTCGCCCATGCTGTTGGTAATCTCAAGCTTTCTTTGCATGATTGGAATATTGACTTCGCTTGCTGGTGTTCTTACAAATATTTGAATTCGGGTCCGGGTGGCGTTGCAGGAATATATATAAACAAGAAACATGTAGAGAATAAATTGTTGCCCCGTTTTGCAGGATGGTGGGGAAACGATCCGCGTACCCGATTTGTAATGCAGCATGATTTCGATCCTGTGCAAACAGCTGATGCGTGGCAATTAAGCAATGCTCCTATACTCAACATGGCGGCTTTACGAGCCAGCATGGATCTCTTTGAAGAAGCAGGTATGGATGCTTTAACAAAAAAAAGCCTGCAACTCACATCATACCTGATATATATTGTTAAAGATGTTTTGAAAGAAATGGGCGATGAGTCATTGATTAAAATTATTACACCATTTGAACAACAACTTCAAGGATGTCAGCTATCATTAATCCTGAAAAATGGCAAACGTATATTTGATTATTTAACTGAAGAAGGTGTAATTGCCGACTGGCGCGAACCGGATGTAATTCGCATTGCCCCCGTTCCTTTGTATAATTCATTTGAGGATGTTTTTCATTTTGGAAGAATATTAAAGGCTGCATTCAGCAATAAATAATATCATTTAAGTAATCATAAGCGACTTTAATTTTTTAAAAATATATTCAGTAATAAATTTAGCAAATGAGTAAAATAAATATTGTAGGCTCAGGATTAGTAGGAAGTTTGTTATCCATTTACCTTGTCAGAAAAGGACATCAGGTTCATATTTATGAACGGCGGCCTGACATGCGCAAGAACAGAATTTCAGCAGGAAGATCAATCAACCTTGCATTGAGCGACCGGGGATGGAGAGGATTGGAAGGTGTTGGCATTGCTGATGAAATACGCAAAGTTGCCTTGCCGATGAGTGGAAGAATGATTCATTCTATTGAAGGTAACGTTGGTTATCAGGCATATGGTAAAGACGGGCAAGCTATTAATTCTGTTTCACGTGGCGGACTGAATTGTGTGTTGATGGATTTAGCTGAGAAAAATGGTGTGCAAATTGAATTTAACCAGCGCTGTGCAAATATTGATTTGAATTCAGCTTCCATGACTTTAGAAGATGGTGATTCAAAAAAATCAAAATCAGTAGATGGGGATATCATTATTGGAACCGATGGTGCTTATTCTGCTGCTCGATTGCAAATGCAATTGTCAACAGATCGCTTCAATTATTCCCAGTCATTTTTGGAGCACGGTTACAAAGAGCTTACCATTCCGCCTACTGCAAGTGGTGAATATGCACTTGATCCTAAAGGATTGCACATTTGGCCGCGCGGTACTTACATGTTGATTGCATTGCCAAATCTCGATAAAAGTTTTACCTGCACACTTTTTTTTCCTTTTGAAGGTGAAAATTCTTTTGCAGCATTAGATACTATTTCAAAAGCAAGATCATTTTTCGAAAAGATATTTGGTGACGCCTTAAAATTGATGCCGAATTTTGATCAGGAATATTCAGGCAACCCGGTTTCATCTTTGGTAACGGTGAAATGTTTTCCATGGCATTACAAAAATAAAATGTTATTGGTAGGTGATGCAGCGCATGCCATTGTGCCCTTTTACGGCCAAGGTATGAATTGTGGTTTTGAAGATTGTGTAGTTTTCGATCAATTGTTGAATCAGTACAAAGACGATTGGGCCACCATCTTTTCCAAATTTGAATTAAGCCGTAAACCTGATGGTGATGCAATTGCCGATCTGGCCGTTGCCAATTTTATTGAAATGAGGGATAAGGTGGGTCAGGCGGAATTTTTATTACAAAAGAAAATTGAAGCATGGTTCAGCGGTAAACATCCTGATAAATGGATTCCATTATATACCATGGTTACCTATAGCCCGCAAATACGCTATAGTGAGGCATTGCATGAGGGTAACCGTCAGGAAAAAATAATGCAAAAGGTGATGGCGCTTCCTGGAATCGATCAAAAATGGGATTCTCCCGAGATAGAACAAATGATGCTCAAATTGTTATGATATTAATTATTAGCCCAGAAATTAATTCCTGGGTTAATGATAACGATCATGTTCAAATATTTACGCTTTTTTTAAGAAAAGACTCCTTTCTTTTTCCGTAGGTTTGCTCGATAAATCCAGCAAATATGTCAACCTCTACCATCAATATGCCTGCTCAGCTAAAAATGTCGAATATGGCTGAAAATCTTATCGGCTCAGAAATCATTAAACTGGCAAATGAGATCAATGAAAGGATAAAGAAAGGCGAGAAAATCTCTAACCTTACCATTGGTGATTTTGACCCTGCTGTTTTTCCCATTCCAACAGTGTTGTTAAATGAAATCATCGAAGCATACAAAGCCGGACACACAAATTACCCTGTCGCCAATGGCATGCCCGAATTACGCCAGGCAGTATCAGTTTATGTAGCACAAACACAAGGTCTTGCTTACAATATCGATGAAATATTAATTGCCGGCGGAGCGCGACCACTGATTTATGGCATTTATTCTACCTTATTAGATCCGGGTGACAAAGTGATTTATCCTGTTCCATCCTGGAACAATAATCATTATTGTCATTTGATGCAGGCCGTTGGTGTACAGGTAGAAGCAACGCCTGAAAATAATTTTATGTTAACAGCAGAAGCCATTAAACCGGTTCTTAAGGATGCAGTTTTACTTGCGTTGTGCTCCCCTCAAAATCCAACAGGAACTGTTTTTGCAAAGCAACAGCTGGAAGATATATGTGATCTCGTACTCGAAGAAAATGCTCGACGCAAAGAAGGTGAGAAACCTTTATATATAATGTATGACCAGATTTATGCTGCATTAACTTTCGGACAAAACAGTCATCATGATCCTGTTACTTTGCGCCCGGAGTTGCGTCCTTATACCATTTTTGTGGATGGATTGTCAAAAGCATTTGCTGCGACAGGTATTCGTGTAGGATGGAGTTGTGGCCCCAAACCTGTGATTGAAAAAATGAAGTCAATATTGTCTCACATTGGTGCATGGGCACCTAAGGCCGAGCAGGTTGCAGCAGCTAAGTTTATGGCGAACAAGCAGGCCGTGGCTGATTATATGAAAACATTTAAATCAGAAATAGAATACCGTTTGCATGCATTTTATGAGGGCTTTACTTCCTTAAGTAAGGAAGGTCATCCGGTTCGTTGCATTGAACCAATGGCTGCCATCTATCTCACAGTGCAGTTTGATTTAAAAGGAAAGACGACAAGTGAAGGCAATAAACTAAATACTACGGAAGATGTAACTGCCTATATCCTTGATAAAGCACGTTTTGCCATTGTCCCTTTCTCTGCATTTGGGGCACCCGCCGATTCAACCTGGTATCGACTCTCAGTTGGCACTTGCCGCAAAGAGAATATTCCGGCAATGATTGAATCGTTGCGAAGCGCATTAAATGAATTAATTTAATTCCTAAATCAGTCTTGGTTTTTGGCTGGTTAATATTTTGGTAATTGTCTTGCTTGCATGTATCAACCAATCACTTTTTTTCTTTGCTTTGCCCGAATAATAACTTTACTGTTTTTACACTCGTTAAATTTTCTTTTTATTTCAAAGTATGAATAATAATTATTGTATAATAATGGCCGGTGGTATTGGCAGCCGTTTTTGGCCAATGAGCCGAAATGCTAAACCCAAGCAATTTCTGGATATCCTTGGCACAGGTAAAACACTAATACGCCAGACTTACGAAAGATTTCTAAAGGTCTGCCCACCAGAAAATATTATTGTTGTTACAAATGCTGATTATGTAAGTCTGGTATTAGAGCAGATTCCGGAAATGAAACCGGAACAGGTGTTGGGTGAACCCATGCGGAAAAATACAGCACCATGTGTAGCTTATGCAACGCAGAAGATTATGAAGTGGAATGAAAAGGCCAATATTGTGGTGGCACCATCTGATCATGTGATATTGAAAGAGGACGCTTTTGTGGAAGCCATTCAGAAATGCCTTGCTTTTACTGCTGAAACGGATTGTCTGCTTACCTTAGGAATCAAACCAAGCCGTCCCGATACAGGTTATGGCTACATTCAATTTGTAGATGATAAAAGTGATGAACAGAATAAAATTGCTAAGGTAAAAACGTTTACAGAGAAGCCTAACCTGGAGATGGCAAAATTCTTTTTGCAAACCGGTGAATTTCTTTGGAATGCAGGTATTTTTATCTGGAATGTAAAAGCTATTCACAAGGCAATACAAGAGCACCTGCCTGAAATGGCAACTATTTTTAATGAAGGTGTTGATATATATAATACTCCTGAAGAAGACGAGTTTATTCAAAGAGCTTATGAGCAATGTACCAATATTTCCATCGATTTCGGCTTAATGGAAAAAGCACGCAATGTGTATGTAATGAGTGCAGAGTTCGGATGGAGCGACCTAGGTACTTATGGCTCTTTATATGAACACATTAAACATGATGGGAAACAAAATGCTGTTGTAGGAAAAAATGTGATGCTTTATGATTCACAAAATTGCATTGTTAATGTCCCTAAAAACAAATTGGTCGTTTTGCAGGGCCTTGATGATTATATTGTTGTGGAGTCTGAAAATATTTTATTGGTATGCCGTAAAACGGATGAGCAACAAATCAGGCAGTTTGTTAACGATGTGAAGCTTGCTAAAGGAGAGAATTTTGTTTAAAGAATTGGCTGAAAAAAATCAGTTAATGAGATCCTTTACTTTTCTTTCTTATAAGAAGAAAACCAACTCTTAATTTTCATCTGCAACACACCAAAAATGGCCTCTTTAAAAATACCACCACTCATTTTTGACTGACCTTCACTTCTGTCGGTAAAAATAATCGGGACTTCTACGATGTTGAATCCAAGTTTCCAGGTTGCAAATTTCATTTCAATCTGGAAAGCGTATCCTACGAATTTAATCCTGTTGAAATCAATGGTCTCTAATACCTTTCTGGTATAACAAACAAATCCGGCAGTTGTATCACGAATACTCATCCTTGTTACAATGCGAACATACATACTTGCAAAGTAGGACATCATCACTCTTCCCATTGGCCAGTTCACCACATTCACACCGGTGATGTAACGCGATCCAACACTCATGTCGGCGCCATCATATCGACAAGCGTTGTATAGCCTGATGAGGTCTTCCGGGTTGTGTGAAAAGTCGGCATCCATCTCAAATATATATTGATAATGTCTTTCCATTCCCCATTTGAAGCCGTGTATATACGCTGTTCCAAGGCCTAATTTTCCGGCACGCTGCTCCATGAAAAGTTGCTCGGGAAATGCCGTCATTAGTGAATGAACAATAGCTGCCGTACCATCTTTTGAATTGTCATCTACAATTAAAACATGGAATGGATTACGTAGGGAAAACACAGCCCGGATAATCTTCTGGATGTTTTCCTTTTCGTTATAAGTAGGTATGATGACAAGGCAGTCCGTCACGAATATTTGCATTAAGTGGAGAGCAAATGTATAGCAAAGAAATTTAATTTGCATAAGCAGGTCAAAGCAGCAATTGCTCTTTCAGCTATTTTTACAAAAAAAGATCGGAAGGGTTCAAGTTTATGGCTTCATATACTTATTATAGTCATCTTTCATTTAAAACCAGATTGCTCAATACATTCCGGCGAATTTTTACGAATAAGGCGCTTGAACAAATTTTATTGGCATTCACGATGGGTAAAAAAACAGCATCCTTTTGGGGAAAGTTGATCCCGCCTGAATACCTGTATCCTGCCGGCACTTTAAGAGCGGTTGTGCGGAATGGGATAAAATTTGAACTTGACCTTTCCATGGTAGTGGATCATTTCCTGTATTTTGGAACCAAGGACTCTTCATTAACTGATTTATTTACGGTTATTAAGAAAGATTTTGTCATAATTGATGTAGGTGCCAACATAGGATTAATGGCATTACAGTTTGCCCGTGCCGCTTCATCAGGAAAAGTTATTGCCTTTGAGCCGGATCCGGATAACCTGACAAAACTCAGAAAAAATATTTCCCTGAATACCTTGGTCAATTTAACTGTTGTTCCCTGTGGACTTGGGGCGTTTTCAGAGACTGTCAAACTTTATATGGTTGATAGCACCAATCCCGGAATGAACAGGGTGTTGAAAAATGCAAATGAAAAATTTCCCTTTCATGAAATTAATATTGTAAAACTGGATGATGAAATATCCGAAAGAAACATTGCCCGTGTTGACCTGATCAAGATTGATGTTGAAGGTTATGAGATGAATGTATTAAAAGGAGCTTTGCGTACAATCCAACAATTCAAACCTTTGCTTTTTATCGAAGTAGACGATCAATACCTGAAGGAGCAGCAATCATCAGCACTGGAGCTGGTGCAATATATAAAGTCATTTGGCTATGCCATTTATAAGTCAGGCAATAACAAACCCGTCAATGAAACAGACGATCTCATCGGCTGCCACTTTGATGTCTTTTGCAGGCCAGTGTAAATTACCAACCTAGAATCCAGGCAAAAACAAGCGGTGCTACAATACTTGCATCACTTTCAATAATAAATTTTGGTGTATTGATATCCAATTTCCCCCAAGTGATTTTTTCATTGGGAACGGCACCTGAATAAGAGCCATAGCTGGTAGTTGAATCACTGATTTGGCAGAAATAACTCCAGAACGGAACATCATGCCATTCCAAATCCTGATACATCATAGGCACTACACAAATTGGAAAGTCGCCGGCAATACCACCTCCAATCTGGAAAAACCCAATGCCTTTGCCTGTCGAGTTGGCGCGGTACCATTCACTGAGCCATACCATGTATTCGATGCCGCTTTTCATGGTAGTGGCTTTTATTTCATTCTTAATTACATAGGAAGCAAAAATATTTCCCATTGTAGAATCTTCCCATCCAGGAACTACGATTGGAATATTTTTTTCCGCAGCAGCCAGCATCCAACTGTTGGCAGGATCAATTTCATAATACTGTTCCAGTTCACCACTCAATAAAATCTTATACATGTACTCATGCGGGAAAAAACGTTCACCTTTGGTATCAGCATCTTTCCATATTTTATATATATGTTTTTGAAGGCGGCGGAATGCTTCTTCTTCCGGTATACAAGTGTCAGTAACTCTGTTGTAATGGTTTTCCAATAAGTCCCATTCATCCTGAGGAGAAAGGTCACGGTAATTGGGAACACGTTTGTAATGTTTGTGCGCCACAAGGTTCATGATGTCTTCTTCCAGATTAGCACCGGTGCATGAAATAATTTGCACCTGGTCACGACGAATCATTTCTGCAAGAGAAATGCCTAACTCAGCTGTACTCATGGCACCGGCAAGCGTAATCATCATTTTTCCACCTGCCAATAGGTGTGCTTCATATCCTTTTGCTGCATCAACCATTGCTGCAGAATTAAAATGCAGGTAATGCTTCTGCATGAATTGTGAAATGGGGCCTTTATTCATTTTTATTTTTTTGACTAAGTGATTAGGTGATTAAGAAAAAAGGGGCTAAAAATATTAATCTTTATAAAAAAGATATCTAAAATCTGTGTCATCTGTGCAATCGGTAAAATCAGTGATCAGTTATTGTTTTTTAGAATCAGTTCATTAACAATATTGAAAAGATCTCCGGCTTTACCGGTACCAATTAAATACGTGAGGCCGTCTCTGTCAGTAAGGCGAATAGCATCATTACCGCCGGCATAGAATTTTACTGTGTTGAGCACATGGACATTAAAGGCAGGGTTGTTTAAATGATATTGACTGTATACTGTTTTTTCTACTTTGGTAATTCCTGTTAAGTCAATTTTTACCAATCGTTTTTTTTGCATTCCTGTAAGAATAATCGCATTATTGGTTACCTTGATGTGGAGGAATTTTACAAATAACAACACCACGGAAATGATCAGGATAAATATACCCAATACAAATAACAGATCGGCGTTTTCTTCTCTGTTCTCAGTATAGTAATAGGCTACAAAGCAGAAGATGGAAAGCACCAACCTGCGCGAAATGGAATAGGCATTAAAGCCTAAATATTGCTTTTCCTCAAAAAGTATCGGTTGCTCCATAATCAGGGTGCAAAAGTAATTTTTAAAACGGTTTTTGTATCTTCTTTTACTTTAAATCGATCATCGGGTCGATACCTCACTACCCATACAATATTCCCTTTGCAGGTCAGCAGCCAAATAGCATCCTTATCCATTAATGGTACTTTTTCATCAATAAAAAAATCGCTGAGTTTCTTAAATTGCTGCATTCCCAAGGGACAAAATGTATCCCCGTCCTGCCAGTGACGCAACAATAATGGGTATTCCAACAGATCAGCATCAATGAATGCGATGGAGGGATTGCTATTTGTGAATATTTCTTCAGATGGACCAGACTTTTCCATTTCAAAAGTAGAGGATCCTGCTTTGACTAATTTTTTATCAAACTGTATCCATACTTGTTCCGGAAGAGCTTTTTCTCCTATTTTTTCAAGACTGAAAACATCCCTGTCGATAATAAGCTCATGGGTGGGAGATAAAAAGGTAGTACCCGGATTGGCTAAAAGATTTTCACCAACCTGCCTGATGACAGCGGGCTGAAAATTATATTCGACCAGCAATTGATAGAGCATATTTGATTTTAAAGGATGTGCATTTAACATGCGCAGATTTAAAACCATGGTTTTGTTTGTTCCCGGCTTTACATATTCTGCTTTCCACTTA
This sequence comes from Bacteroidota bacterium, assembly GCA_031418215.1. Taxonomy (GTDB): domain Bacteria; phylum Bacteroidota; class Bacteroidia; order AKYH767-A; family OLB10; genus JANOXC01. The sequence goes on along the minus strand of JANOXC010000103.1, from coordinate 3,127 downwards.
TTAAAGGACAGGTCAATGATTGTTGATGCTTCTTTTAGTAAAATAGAGGTTTGTGAAAAGGATTTTTCAAGGGATGGATTGAGTTCGCGCAGTAAAGGAAAAACCTTGAGCCGTAAAAAATTTCTGTCGTAATCAGCAGATTGGTTCGATGCATCTTCTCGCCATTCCAGCTGGTTGCTCTGCGCATAACTAATTATTTCGTCTTTGCCGGCGAATAATAACGGGCGAATAATCTTTTGATTCACCGACGGTATTCCGGAAATCGCATTCAAACTTTTCCCCCTGATAAAATTCATCAGCATCGTTTCCATATTATCATCGGCATGATGGGCCGTAGCAATAAAATCGTATTGAAGTTCTTTGCGTAATTCTTCAAACCAATCATAACGCAATTGACGCGCTGCCATCTGAATAGAAATGCCTTCTGTTTTAGCAAATTCAGCAGTGTTGAACCTGCGAACATAATAAGGAATATTGATTTTATTTGCATACGACTCAACCAGTAATTCATCACCATCTGATCCTGCACCACGCAGTTGAAAATTACAATGTGCAATAGCAAAAGGATTTTCACTTTGACGAAACAAATCTGCCATTACAATGGAATCCACACCACCACTTACCGTAAGCAGAATACTGGACGGTTTTCCTTCCAGCAAGAGTTTGGCAATATATATATTAAAACTTTCCTTTAGGTTTGTCATGTTGTGCTGTTGATGGGCTGCGCTCCCAATGATTTTAGTAATCCTTTTGCTTTCAAAAGACATTCATCATATTCCTGAATAGCGTCTGACGCGGCTGTAATGGCGCTGCCAACTGGAATTGTCAATAGTTTTTTTGTACTGTTATAAATTATACTTCGTATCACCACATTGAAATCGAAATCACCATTGGGTGCAATATAGCCGATGCTTCCGGAATAAATCCCACGGTTAAAATCTTCAAATTGATCAATCAATTTCATGGCACTTATTTTCGGTGCGCCTGTCATCGATCCCATAGGAAATAAGGCACGAATGATATCAGAAAATGAAACTTCTTCCTTTATTTCTGCAGCAATCGTAGAAATCATCTGATGTACTGTTGGAAAGCTATATACGCCAAAAAGCTCTTCTACATGAACAGTTCCACGTTTCGCAATACGCGACAGATCGTTTCTTACAAGATCAACGATCATTACATTTTCTGAACGTTCTTTTTCATTCTTCACCAATGCTTCTTTTATTAAATTGTCTTCTTCAGTTGTTGCACCCCTCCTTGCCGTTCCTTTAATAGGTTGAGAAATGATTTTATTACTTGTTTTTTTAATAAACCGTTCCGGGCTGCTGCAAAGCAAATAATTTTCTCCGTCACGATAAAAGCAGGAGAAAGGGGCAGGCGATTGCAAACAAAGTTGGTGATACACCCAATAGGGATCAATGGAAATGTTTTCATTTTTCATTTCCATGCAATAGTTCATTTCATAAATGTCGCCACGATGGATATGCTTTTTTATTTCTTCAATTTTGTTAATATATAGTCCTCTTGTAACAGATGGAAAAACTTCAACAGTGCCTGATGAATTATCGAACGAATTTATAAAGAGGGAATCGCCTAAAATATTTTGATAGATTGAATCGCATTCACCTTCACTTTCGGCTTCAATAAGAATTTCAGAACCCGCAATACGAATGACCTGATCAGGAATAAAAAAGTTAATCGATGGCCAGTTGAATGGATCAACATGACGACTGTGCAGATTTTCAATTTTGTCTTTTAATCCGTAATTGAAATATCCGAAGATGTATTGCTCTTTTTCCTTTGCTTCAGTGATTAATAAATCGATATCTTTTAATGAATCAGTTGCTTTGCTGTTTTTGCCATAAACCCCTACTATAAAATCAAATGGAGACACTGTTTTATTTTTATCAAGTGATGAAAAGGAATTGTTTAATAGCGCAAAACTTTCAGCACTTCGCAAATAACTTAATAAGGCAGGAAATAGAACCTGATTACTAAGAATGTACTTTTTTGAAAATGGTTTCACCAGGCAAAGTAACAAAATTTCGACCGCTAATTTATTCTGTCACTTATTGGAGATGTCAAAAAATCCCATATGTCAAGTGTTGGCACCTTTTCCCTATTTCAGGTGTTGTCACCTTTTTCCTATTTCAGGTGTTGTCACCTGAAATGTTTTGTTTACTTTTGAACTGCTTTTTATCTCTAACCTAACAAGCAACATGTTAATCAAAACTTTCGGCAGTGCCGTCTATGGCATTAATGCGACTACTATTACCGTGGAGGTAAATGTTGGTCCCGGACAAAAATTTTACCTCGTAGGATTACCTGACAATGCTGTGAAGGAGGCACAACAACGCATCTATGCGGCAATAAGAAACATTGGTTTTAAAATGCCCGGACGAAAGGTGGTGGTGAATATGGCACCTGCTGATATTCGAAAGGAAGGAAGTAGTTATGATCTAACGATGGCAATGGGAATTCTCGTAGCATCTGAGCAAATTGTAGCCCCGGGAATGGAGCAATATATAATTATGGGCGAACTTTCGCTTGATGGCGGAATACAACCTATCAAAGGCGCATTACCTATTGCAATAGAAGCACGAAAACAGGGATTTAAAGGATTCATTTTACCAAAGGCGAATGCTGAAGAAGCTGCTGTTGTCAACGACCTCGATGTATATGGTGTAGAAAGTATTAGTGAGGTGATTTCATTTTTTACAGGTAAGAGCACCTTGCAACCAACAAGAGTAGATACACGCGAAGAGTTTTATAACAAACAAGTCAATATTGAATTTGATTTTTCTGATGTGAAAGGGCAGGAAAACATCAAACGTGCACTGGAAATTGCTGCATCGGGTGGGCACAATGTAATATTAATTGGGCCACCGGGAGCAGGGAAAACGATGCTTGCAAAACGATTACCTACCATATTACCACCACTTACTTTACAGGAGGCACTCGAAACAACAAAGATTCATTCTGTTGCCGGAAGAATGGGAAATGAAAGAGGATTGATAACGATACGACCATTTCGTTCCCCACATCATACCATTAGTGATGTTGCACTTGTTGGTGGAGGAGGAAGTCCGCAACCGGGGGAGATCTCATTGGCGCACAATGGTGTTTT
>JANOXC010000102.1:0-28239 GCA_031418215.1 Bacteroidota bacterium | reverse complement strand
ACAGGTAAATGCAGAGCTTCAGATTTTGGATATTCCAGCGTCTCAAAGCAAAACCAATATAACACTGGTGAAGAAAATGAATTTCTTAAAAATACTTTTCAAGAAAAATTTGAACAATCAACTATAGATTCAATTTTGATTACGTCACCGGTAGACGATGAAAAACCTTTTGAAACAAGATTTAACTTTACCGACGAATCACATTTGCAAGTTTCAAATGATAAAATATTTATTTCTCCTGTTTTATTTACAACTTTTCTTGAGAATGATTTTAAAAGGGAAACCCGGATAAGTGAAATAAACTTTGGATATACTTTTGATATGGATTATACTTTGTTGTTTGAAATCCCGAAAACTTATCAGGCAGAAGAACTTCCGGCACCCACTCATATTTATCTTCCGGATCGCACATTTGAATTTCTTTTGGAAACCGTTACGGATGGGAAAGTTATTCGCTATCATTACAATGTAAAAAGTTCAAAAACGATATACTCGGCTGAGGAATATAAAGCACTGAGAGCTTTCTTCGAATCACTTGAAAAAGGTAGGTTACAGCAAATTGTACTTAAAAAGATATAAGGATCGAAACCTTATTCATTCAACGCAGGAATTTTTATTTTTTACAGTGTAAGCATTAAGCCATGACTATTACAATTTCCCACTTTTCCCGTTTCCTTATATTCAACACTGCATTGCTTTTTTGCCTTACTATTTTTATATTAGAGAGTTATGCTTCCAAAAAGGATATGCCTGAATACAATTGTGCCAATATTCCTAAAAAACTCCTTGAAAATGCAAATACTGTGATCAGATTTGATAAACTTGAAATTATCATCAATGACACTAAATCCTTTAAAGAAAATATTAAAACGGTTCGTACCATCCTAAATTCGAATTATAAAAGCGACCAGGAAATAGTAATATTTTACAATAAATTTAAAGAAATAACTAACATTAAAGCTTCTATTTATGATGCAAACGGAGTTTTTGTAAGAGAAATAAAAAAGGAAGAAATTAACGATTATTCCTATTATGCTGATTATACATTACTGGATGATTCAAGAATTAAATTTATCTCCGTTTATAATCCAAGTGTTCCTTACACTATTGAATACTCCTATACAGCTAATGTATCATCACTTTTTTTCCTGCGTGGTAACAATTTAATTAAAGACAAGGAAAGCCTTGAACATGCAACGGTTGAAGTACAGGTACCTAAAGATCAAAAAATAAATTATTACACTACTAATGTAAATGCTAACCCTATTGTGACTGGCGAGCAACTTTTCACACATTACAAATGGACATTTGATACAATTCCTCCAATAACAGTACAAAAAAGTAGCTATCAGGTATCATCACAATTACCAAGACTGGAAATTATCAGTGAGCAATTTGTACTTGATAATATTATAGGAAGCAATAAATCGTGGTTTGATTTTGGAAAATTTATCTATGAATTAAATCTAAAGTCCAACGATCTTGATTCATCAATTGTATTAGGTTTTGAGAAATTAGCACAAAATACAAAGGATCAAATATCACTCATTGACTCTGTTTATTCCTTTGTTCAACATTCATGCAGATATGTTGGCATTCAACTGGGAATTTCCGGATATAAATCAATGACAGCATCTGATGTAAATCATAATAAATACGGAGATTGCAAGGCATTATCAACTTATGCAAAAAGCATCTTACAAGCTTGTGGTATAAAGGCATATTATGTGTTAATTAATAATGGAGATGATGCTCCCCCACTTTTAGAGAATAAGGTGTTTACCCAGTTTAATCACGTCATTCTCGTTGTTCCATTAGGAACAGATTCCATTTGGTTGGATTGTACTGACAAGTACTGCTCTTCTAACCATATTTCCTTTTCTAATGAAAACAGGAAAGCATTGGCTATAACTCCAAATGGCGGTTATTTAATTAATACACCTTCCAGTAATTGGGAAAAGAATACTTTCAAAATAAGTTCACTAATAAAAATAAATGTAACCGGAGATGCTAGTTATACTGCTGAATCAATTTGTATTGGTGAAGCTAAAAATTTCTTCCTTTCATTTTATTTTGCCGGTGATGATAATCAAAGAAAATTACTAGTTGAGAATAAATTGAGATTAAAACCAGGAAGAATAATTCAATTCAACACTTCACAACCGGATGCCAAGCAATTCATAACAAAAATAGAAATGCAAAATGCCAGTGATCAAGCTACCATTTCCGGAAGCAGAATGATCATTCCATTAGGTCTCGAAAAATTTATTCCTGCTTATACTGATCCTGGAAAAAATGCCAGATTGCCGGTAATTATTAATTTCCCCTTTCAAAAGGAAGAATCAATGGAGTTTGATATTCCAGTTGATTATGATATAGAAGCACTTCCTGAAAATGTTGTTATTACCTCACTAATTGGAGCATTTAAATTGAATGTAACTAAAAAGGATGATCATACAATATCAGTCACCAACATTTTTCAATTAAAAGATGGCATTGTTCATGTCGCAGATTTTAAAGAAGCTACAACATTCTTTAAAAATATTAATAATAGCATCAAGCAAAAGATTATTTTAAAAAAGAAATCGTAATTCCCTTTTTTTCATTGTTTTAATTTAGTTGTTTACGTTAATATTGAAGCGGCATACTTCCTCCCCAAATTCACTTGCGTAAAAACTCTTTCAAAATCTCATTCACGCTTGCTTATGAATTGTTACGAATATTGGCTTCCTCCTGGCGCTAACTTAGCACACAATGAATTAGACAAAGCCGTTGATCAATGTTACCGCTCCCAACCCTTTAACAGCGAGTCCAAACGCATTGCGTTTTTATTTGAGTTGTATGATAAATATAACAGTGGTTTGTTTGGTGGAGAGGGGAAGAAGAAAACAAAATTAAAATAATTATTTTTTGTTGGTGGTTTGCTGGTATTTTTTCGAAATTATAAGATACCTATTATTGCATCAAATAATCAGAGCAGGATTAAGAGATTACTGGATGCACAAGATTTGTTAAACTGTAAAAGAAGTATTAAAATCCTGTATTCCTTAAATCCTTTTAATCCTGTCTAATCCTGCTCTAAAATATTTTGCCATTGGAAAAGTTCATCTCCATTGATATACACCAATCTTGATATCACAAATTGTGATATCAAGATCCGGACAATTAATACCTGCTTAATGATTAATGAAAAAAAGAAAACTATTCCAATTGTTCCTGATGAGATAGTGATGAGTAAAATATTTTTTATCCGGGATCAAAAAATAATTCTCGACAGTGATCTGGCTACATTATATGGAGTTGAGACGAGGGTTTTAAACCAGGCCGTACAGAGACGTCCCGACAGGTTTCCCGATGATTTTATGTTCAGATTAAATGTAGAGGAATGGGAGATTTTAAAATCACAATACAATATTTCCTCTTGGGGCGGAAGAAGACAATTACCTTATGTTTTCACTGAACATGGGGTCCTGATGTTATCCAGTGTTTTAAACAGTGCAAAAGCCATTGAAGTGAATATCCAAATCATTAGAATTTTTACAAGAATCCGGAATTTTTTAGCCGACAACTCAACATTTCGTATTGAAATTGAACAAATAAAAAGCAAGCTTAAAAATCAAACTAAAAATATTGAACTCGTTTTTAAATATCTTGATGAATTGATGAAAAAACATGAAACCCGAAAGCCCAGAAAAATAATAGGCTATAAACTGACAAAAAAAACAAATAGCTAAAATCACTTTACAAAAAGTCGCTCATCAAAACTGAAAGTTTCTATTGAAAGTGCTTTTACAAATTTCAGGTCCTTATGTTTCGGATTAATTAAGAAGTTAAATTCTCCAGGAACTACAACTGAAGGTACCTTGCAAATTAAAAAATCATTGTCAGCAACAAATTTATCACCAATGAGTTGAGTTGAATGAGGATGTGGAATTGATTTCCAATCAGCCGGTAATTTACTTAGGTCAATTTCGAAAACTTTTATGCGGGAAGCAACCTCAATTGTTACCAGTGAATAATCAAGCGGTATATTTCCTAGTGGAGTATGTACGGCAATTTCAGTAGTGCATAAAGCACGTGACTCGCAAGTATAAATTAACGGCGTTCCTTTACTGTTCCATCGTCCACCACTTTTTTCTGCTCCTTTGCCTGAAAGGTCTTTAGCATAAATGGATTTACTTAAGCGAAAAATGATCATGCAAGAATTCCATATTCTATTCTTGTAAGTTCATCTTTCAGTAAATTAATTCCAAAGGAGCTATCAAGAAAAGATTTGGGTTTGTTTTTGCCAAGTGCAAGGTTTTCTGTTTCCAGCCATGAATTGAATTTCTCTGCATTTCCAAAAACATCAATTCCTTTTTTATATATAAGAACAATTTCTAATATTTTTTCAGATTGAATTGCATCAAACTTCCTTTCTTCTTTTTGATATCGCTGCATTGTTCTTTCAGAGAGATGGAGATAGGTGGACCATTCATTTAAAGTAAACGGGCTCTGATTGGCAAAAGCTATAAATGATTTAAATTTAACTCCCACCCTGATAAAATCAATGTAAGACATAATATTACTGTCATCAATTGAACGATAAGAAACCTGAGGATCTAATAAACTGAATGATTTCATAAACACAAATATAAGGTAAAATGTCGTTGTTTTTACGACACATGTCTATTTTGGCTACTAATCCAATACTATGTCATTGGTATTCAATAATATAAAATTATAATTCGTATTACTTTTAGTCATAGTCTGGAATTAAATATGAGGCTGTATGACATAAAATGAACTTGGAGAATTGCTGAATAATTTAAAAAGGAAGTTGCCAATCTAACCATACATTTATACCTGAAATAATAGCTTGAATTAGTACATGGTAGTTTCCGATAAACATCACCCAAAACCCCTGCTCGTAGCACTGGCATTTGCCACAGTTTACATTGTATGGGGGTCAACTTATTTTTTTATTCTAAAGGCATTGCAGGGCTTCACTCCTTTTCTGATGGGGGCTATGCGTTTTCTAATTGCAGGCTCATTAATGCTGGGCTGGTGTTATTTAAAAGGAGAAAAACTTTTTGTTTGGAATGACATTAAACATGGAGCGGTAAGCGGAATATTGATGTTGTTTGGTGGAACCGGTGCTGTGATATGGGTTGAACAAGTACTGCCTAGTGCATTTGTGGCAATTCTGGTGTCAGCTTCCCCAATCTGGTTTGTTTTGCTTGACAAACCACATTGGAAATCAAGTTTCACAAACCCACCTACGATTATAGGACTGATCATTGGCTTTCTTGGAATTATTTTGTTGTTCGGTGAAAAAGTAAAAAATGCATTTTCTGTTTCTGGAAATCATACTGAAATAACAGCAATGCTATTATTAATGTGTGGGTCATTATGCTGGACTGCTGGTTCATTGTATTCGAAATACAAAGCTAAATCCGGTTCAAATACTGTTAATGTAAGCTGGCAAATGCTTGCAGCCGGTGTTGCATTCTTGCCTGGATATGTATTAACTGAAACGCATAAAATGAAATGGGACTTAATTTCTAAAGATGCCTGGTTTTCACTTTTATATTTAATCTTCTTCGGTTCCATCGCTGCTTATACTGCTTACATTTGGTTGTTACAGGTAAGGCCTTCTGCTCAGGTAAGCACCTATGCTTATGTAAATCCTGTAGTGGCTGTTCTTCTTGGTGTTTATTTCGCCGATGAGCATATTTCCTTTTACCAGATAATTGGATTAGTGGTTATTCTTGCAAGCGTTTTAATGATCAACCTTTCTAAGTATAAGTCTATTAAAAGGAATTAAATATTCAGAATTAAGAATTCGGAATTCAGCATCATGTCAAAAGTCAATGTCTTTGATTTTTAGATTTTTCAATTGAACTCCACCAACAGTCTTTTGACATATTTGGCAGGCAAAGAAAACGGAACTTGTTTTGACCAATCGAAATTAAATTAGTTATAAGACCAATTACTTATGATATCTTTGTTCTTATGGTAAATGTCACACTTGAAACGGTTTCTATGTTGGGAACTTCAATAGCCGATCAGATCGCTGCAACTAAACTGAATGATTCAATGCAACGTTGCGTTTCGGAATTACGAACACATTTAATTGGTAAAAAGTGCAATTTGCATCCTTATCAGAACCAGGAAATGGCAATCTATTCAGATCGCAATTCTTATGTTCATATTGATGTTATCAGTTGTTGTTGTGATAAATTCAGAGAGTTACTTCAATTTGTCCCAAAGGAGCCGGGAAAATATTTCAAGAACTTTTAAAAGCAAGAATCGAATTAGTTTACATTGGCTTGCCCCTACTTTTAATTTACATTTTTAAAACTTTATCATTCGTGAAAAAGACCATGCTTACCGTCTTCATTACAATTGCTATTCTCATTACAAGTTTCTATTTATATATATCAACCGGTTCATTTGAAATCAGCCAGTTAACCCCACATAATGCTCTTACTAAGAAAATCATCAGTATTACCAAGCACCGTTCTATTGATAAAAGAATGAAAGAAGTAGTTGTACCTGGTAATTTAAAAGATACGGACTTAATAATAGCAGGATTTAAACATTATGAAGAAATGTGTACTGGCTGCCATGCTGCACCGGGAGTAAATGCCGATGAAATGGCAAAAGGATTATATCCTAAGCCACCTGAACTTTTTAAACATGTGGAAGAAGATGATGCACAAGAATTCTTCTGGATCCTCAAAAATGGAATTAAGATGACAAGCATGCCGGCTTATGGACCTACCCATAGTGATGATAAAATTTGGGCGATCACCGCTTTTGTTACTCAAAAATTGGGGAAAATGTCTGCTGCAGATTACCAATCCTGGATAACTAAATATGGAGAAGCAGAAGAAGAAAGAGAAATGGAAAATGAAGAGAAATAGTTATATATAATTTTACGAATGACAAATAATATACTACTATTAATTTCATTATTTATCTCGCAATTATGCTTTTCTCAAGACGTTTCGATTGTGCAACCATTTTTACCGGAAACAATTTCTCAATTTCCAAACGTGCGTGATTTTGTTATTTCAGCTGATGAAACAGAAATTTATTTCACAGCTCAAAGCAACCTTGGAGAAGCTTCTGCAATAATAACTTGCCAAAGAGTCAATGGCCAATGGTATAACCCTCAGGTGGCTCCATTTTCCGGGAAGTACCAAGATATAGAGCCGTTTCTTACATCTGACGGCTTAAAACTTTATTTTGTTTCCAACAGGCCCCTGCTTCCAGAATCAAATAAAACAAAAGACTTTGATATTTGGATGGTGAAACGTAAGGATGTTAATAGCGCTTGGTCTATTCCTGAAAATATTGGCAACCCAATTAATACAACAGAAGATGAGTTCTATCCTACCCTGTCAAAGTACCACAACCTTTGTTTTACTCGGGATGGAAAAGGATCTAAAGGAAAGGATGATATTTTTTATTGCAAATGGCAAAATGGCATATATGATGAACCGGTTTCCATGAATGACTCCATTAATTCTGAAGGATACGAATTCAATGCTTTTCTAGCTGATGATGAATCATTTTTGCTATTTACCTGCTACAATAAAAGCGGCGGATTGGGAAGCGGTGATTTATACATTAGTTTTAAAAAAGAAAACGGGGATTGGACAACTGCAGAAAATATGGGGGTCAACATAAACTCTATGCAGATGGACTATTGCCCTTTTGTAAATACTGAAACAGGGACATTGTATTTTACCAGTAAAAGAAGCACTGTTAAAAAACAGTTTGATAAAAAACAAAACATGAATGAGCTTTTAAAGGAAATGAAAAAATACGATAATGGACAAAGCCGTATTTATATGGTTAACATTAGTAAACTTATTCAAAAAAAATAAAAAATTCCATGTCTCATTTTCAATTAAAAGATGTTTTCACATGGTTTCGATTAACAATTTCAGAGCATTAGCGCAATCTATTCCCGGGGCGATAGAATTCCCTCATTTTGAATTGACATCTTTCAAAATAAACAAGAGAATCCTTGCTACATTGGAAATAGAAAAGAATCGTGTTTGTTTGATGCACTCTCCTAATGATCAATCTGTATTCATTGCTTTTGATTCATCAATAATTTATCCTCTACCTAATAAATGGGGAAAGAATGGTGCAACCTAGTTGGAGTTAAAATCAATTTACAAACCCATATTGAGAGATGCTTTGGCAAGGACTAATATCAAAGCACTTGGTAAAAAATCTGCTTCAAAAATATGAGCTAAAAAATGTCATTTTAGGCATGGTTTAAATTATTATTCAAAAACAGTATCAAACTGCTGTTTCCGTATTACTTTTGATTCATTAACTTGAAATGAGTATATAATAGGAAATATACAACCTGTTTAAGGGGTTTTAAAACATTTGTTATGAAAACACTTACGCTAATCTCTTGCCTGTTATTCCACACTTTTTTTTGCTATCCACAGATTTGGGAGTCTCCAGGTGGTGGAACTAATGGTGATGTAAATGCACTTAAAACCTATAAAGGAAAACTAATTGCCGGTGGTTATTTCACCGGTGCAGGTTACAGCCCCGCTAATTATGTTGCATCTTGGAATGATACTTCATGGAATACCATGTCGGGTGGTGTTAACTCTACGGTCAAGTATTTTTGTGAATATAAAAACAAATTGATTGTTGGAGGCGGTTTCACAATGGCAGGTGGAATACCTGCTTCAAATATTGCAACTTGGGACGGATCGGTATGGGGCACGCTTGGAAGTGGTGTTACCGCAGGTGCAGCAGTTGCTGCTTTAGTGGCTGACAGTGCTTATTTGTATGCGGGCGGTGGCTTTACTGCAATGGGAGGCATTTCTACTAATTTTATTGCACAATGGGATGGTAGTGCATGGACTCCACTTAGTGCAGGCTTCGACAATGCAGTATATGCTTTGGCTTTTTATGGCGGAGCATTGTATGCCGGAGGAGCCTTTACAACTGCCGGCGGGGTGGCGGCAAATTTTATTGCCAAATGGGACGGAACATCATGGTCACCAGTAGGAACAGGAACTAGCCATAATGTCTATTCGCTCGAAGTTTATGGCGGTGAATTATACGCTGGTGGTTTTTTTGTTACAGCTGGGGGTATAACTGTAAATCAAATTAGCAAATGGAATGGTTCAACTTGGTCAACTGTTGGAATTGGAACAAATGCTGATGTATTGACCTTAAAAACAATTGGAAGCAATTTATACGTTGGCGGAAATTTTACCATGGCAGGTGGAATTTATGCACCATTTGTTGCGAAATGGAATGGAACTGCATGGTCTGATGCAGGAAGTATTGCAGGCAGTCAGTTTAATCTAAGTTTAAATGCCATTGAATTTTATAATAATCATATATATTGCGCCGGAAGATTTGACCAGTATGCCCTCGATACAGCCGTAAATCACATTGCAAAGTGGTCCATCCCATTTACAGGAATTGAAGCCTATACCTCACAACAAGACAACCTCCAAGTTTATCCGAATCCCTTCAATGGATCTTTCACAGTTCAAGTAAATTCATTAAAAGCAACCCCTGTAAATATTGAATTAATGAGCATGTTGGGATCTGTGGTTTTTTCTCATGAATATTATTTGGTGGAAGGGATCAATAAAATACCAATCAATAATCTACACTTTCCCCCAGGATTATATTTCTTGAAATTTTTTGATGAGCAATTAAGGATATTTTTGATAGTCAACAATTGATTCTACTGTTAACTTAACTTTAGAACTAATTTAAAACAAATATCAGAATATGAAATTAATTATGATTTTTTATTAAAAAGAGTCCTTCCATGCTATTCCAGATTGAAAAGTTCGCCTGTCCATTATTTTTCCGTTCATGGAAATTGCAGTGCTAATGAAAATTCAACCCATAAATGAAGAAAAAGATTAAAATTCATACTTAAGTATGATAGGAATTATTGAATTTTTGTTTATATCTTTACATTACATCTTTGATTAGAAAAAAAAACGCAAAATAACACTTCCTGAAAATTACCTAATTACGATTTATCGATTCCAATAATGTTAATGTAAGGTTGTGGCCGGCGTGACCAGGAGTATTTACACTTTTAATTTTCTTCAAGCGTTATTTTCAAAAAAACGATTACCTGACGTGTAATCGAATTAATGACTCATAGTTCAAACGTTCTTTCTTATGAAAAATTTCGAAACTTTTTCGCCGATTGAAATGAGAAGGCTGGAAGCCTTGCATTCATACAACATACTAAACGAAGAAAAAGAAGATTTTCTTGATACCATCACCTCTTTGGCCTCAAGTATATGCGGTACACCCATTGCGCTGATTTCACTTGTGGATGAGAATAAGCAGTGGTTTAAATCTAAAATTGGCATAGACGTTAATTACACCAGTCGTGCAATAGCCTTTTGCCATCATACCATCAAGCAGTATAAGTTGTTTGAAGTATCCAATACTCTTAAAAATGAGCAATTCGCTAATAACCCGCTTGTCACAGGCAAACTAAAGATCAGGTTTTATGCCGGTGTACCACTAACGGATCCGAGTGGTTTTAACCTTGGTACGCTTTGCATACTGGATAATCAACCAAAGAAATTAAGTGAACTGGAAAAGGTCTTGCTGACAAAACTTGCAAAAATTGCCATCGATTTTCTTGTATTAAAAAAAATAAAAGATCGAAGCAATTCCATACGTGACCAACTTGACAATTTTTTTAAGTTGTCTCCTGATCTGTTTTGTTCTGCCACCACAACAGGTTATTTCAAAAAAATTAATGCCGCATTTCTAAATGAATTAGGATATGAGGAAAAAGAACTGCTGGAATCAAAATTCATCGACTTTATACATGATGATGACAAAGAAAAAACAATTGAGGTATTAAGAAACTTTAAACCCAACTCTGAAAAAACCATGTTTTTCAGAAATCGGTATCGTTGTAAGAACGGAAAATATATATGGTTGAGCTGGAATGCACTTTTTGATGAAGAAACATGTCTGATTTATGCCACTGCAAGAAATGTTACCCAACTAATATTGCTTGAGGAAGAACTGAAACAGAGAAAAGAACTGGAGATCAAGCTTCAGGAAGAAAAGCTCAAGCAGTTTTTCCATATAATATCCAACCTTTCTCATGAATTGTTGAACCCTGTTAATTTAAGTATTGGTTTTGCAGCTGTCTCTAATGATCTGCTCAATGAATTAAGTTCTATAAAAGACGAAGAAAGCATAATAGAGACCCTTAAACTTATCAGCGCCAACCAGATTAAAATTATTGAACATGGAAAGGATGTATTCAACATCCTTCAAAAGATGAATTTAAATATGTCCAACAATACGGCGATAACTAATAATGTCCAACTTGATACAAATAAAGTTCAGGCAATCAACCTACTATGCCCTCAATTCGAAAAAATTGCTTTTGAAAAATTTAAAATCAATCACCATAACTTCTCCTGTGAATTTGAAAACAATTTTGATGAAAGGGATCCCAAATGCGTCATAACCATAACAGATTTGGGCGAAATTTTATTGAATCTATTCTTCAATGCATTTGAAGCAATGATAGAAAAAATGAGAGATGATCCCGGATTAATTCCGAAAGTTAATATCGTAACAAAACTAATTGACAATAAAGTGGATATATATATAACCGATAATGGAGTTGATATTGCTGAGGAAAATGTTAGTGAGATTTTCAACCCTTTTTATTCTACAAAAAAAATAGGGTTCGGGAATGGATTTGGCCTTTCAACATGTTTTAATAATATTAAAAACAACCAAGGCACTATCTCTTTAGAAAGACATGATAAGTATGAAAAAGTATTTAAAATAACACTACCGGCTGCTTAGCTGAATTACTATTTAAAAAAGTTGCGGCTGCATACCAAACACTAAAAACAGATGCAGCCACAACATATAAAAAATTGAAAAATTTAAACCAATCTTTTAATCATTTACAATTACAAGATATTTAGAAGCACTCCAGAATTTTTCAGGATTTTTAATTTTCAGAATAGCTTTATTGTCCTGATCCTTACCTAGAATATAAGAATCAACTGAGTGAGTTGTGATGATTTTCACTTTTTCAGTATTCAAACTAAGCTCACTTATCTTTGTATAATCAATCTGAATAAACTTACTGTTATCGATGTTGGGGTCAATTTGTGAAGTCTTACCCATTCCCAATAATCCTCCGGTTTTGCTGATGATCTTTTTATCCCGCAGATCTTTAGATTTCCCAATTATATAATATGCCATATGTAAAGTGGTAGTTTGCAGTTCGATCACCTTTGATTGTTCCTCGTTCTCAGCAATCAAGGTATTTACTGATGTCTCAAGACTGGCCACTTTTACCTTAAGTGAACTAAGCTGCTCGTTCAATGCTTCTAATTCACTATTCTTTTCATTGAGCCTTGCATTCAAATGTTCGATCATCTTAGCATTTTCAGCCAACTTGCCATTTGTTTTTCTCAGCTTGCTGTTTAGTTCATTGATCTTTTGACGATTCTCCTTCATTAAGTTATTAATGGTAAGAATGTCGGAATTGATGCGGTCTTTCATAGATGGTGCAACATCAGTTTCCTTCATCACTGTCATTTTAATGGCGCCTTCTCTTGCTACAACAGAATCGAGGTTGCGCTCAATTTCAGAATTAACAGATAGAAAATCGTTGATGGAAGCATCACGTTGATTGAGTAGTTCAATTAATGAATCGCGTTCGCGGTTAACTTCCATATTTGCTGCTTCCTCTGTCGCTTTTTGCTGACCACATGATGAAAATAACAGCATCGCTGCTGGAATTAATAGGTGTAATTTCATGATAGATATATTTTAGATGACAAAAGTAGTTTTAATTGAATTTAAAAACATGACATTGATCGTACAATGAAAATGATATTCATCAATAAATTAAACCCTATTCTGATTAAAAAAAAAGCTGCTCCGAATGGAGCAGCCCCTTTAAAGCGAAAAAGACAGAACAACTAACTTAATGTGGTTGGAATGAATGTATAATTGACCATCTGGGGGAATGATATGAATAAGGTCATAACATGAGAAGAATTATAAAAATGAATGTTCTATTATGATATAACTTGTGAAAGGTAAATCCTTTTAACTAAGGATTTTTCAGACTAATTGAAAAATCAACCCATAAATGCAGAAAATGGTCAAAATTCATACTAAAGTATGATAAGAGGCATTGAACTGCAGCATTAAAAATCAAAGGCTAATGGTGATTTATTTATATTTGCCTAAACAAATTTTACTGTATAAAACCTAAATCCATGATCAAAAATTTTACATCATTAAAAATAGTTTACCTGACGATTTTCTGCATATCAATGTTAAACTTCCGGCTAACCGCTCAAATTCACAATGCATTATCATTCGATGGCGTTGATGATAAAGTCACTGTAGCAAATGGATCATCATTGATAGCCAATTCAACGAATTTGTCATTAACAGTTTGGGCTAACCCTGATAGTACAAATGTTCCCTTTCCTGATCTGAACGGTTTTGCCGGGTTCAGAAATGATAATAATGCAGACTTTTACCTGGTACACATTTACGCAGGACAATTGGAAGGCCGCCTTACCAACAGTTCAGGAACTTCTTATACGCTAACTATTAATGGTGTTCAGGGACAGGTATGGCAGCATTTTGCACTTACTTACGATGGATCCTACCTGCGTATTTATGCCAATGGTTACATTGCTGATTCTATTGCTGCTTCAGGTAGTATTAGCAGTACGAACCAGCCTTTTAATGTCGGGTTCCTGCCTTATCAAACATCACCATTTTATACACAAGGAAAAATAGATGAGGTAACTTTGTGGAATAAGACACTTACTGAAACAGAAATTGGTTGTATTAAACAATTTGGTGCACCACTTTCCGACCCTGCTTTAAAACTTGCTTTTAACTGTAACCAGGGAACAGCTGGAGGAAATAACGCTTCGATTAATAGTTTAAATGATGCCAGTGGTCATATCAATGGCGTATTCACCAATATGCCCCGCACCGGAATCATTTCAAATTTCGTGACAGGTCCCCTAGAAGGACACACTTCCATTGCCGGTTCAATTTGTCCCGGTGATTCGTTTTTGTTTAATGGCCAATATTACCACACCCCTGGAAATTTCAGTGCTGAATTACCTGCTGCAGGAGGATGCGATTCTATTGTAGTGGCAACACTCGATGGACCGACTTACAATACCAATGTTTTGGTTAACGGAAACATCTTAGCTTCGTTAGAGACTGTTGCCGCCCATCAATGGATTGATTGTAGTAATAACTCCCCTATTCCAAATGCCACCGGTCAATTTTATACCGCTACAAGTTCAGGCAACTTTGCTGTTGTTCTTTCAAGTGGTGGCTGCTCCGACACTTCAGCATGTTACACTGTAACTGTTGGAGTTAATGAATTCATTAATGATGTAGCATTAAGGCTTTATCCAAATCCTGTAAAAAACAATTTGCACCTCGCTTTTGAAAAGGCAATTGAGCATGCAACGGTAAATTTATTTTCTATGGATGGACGGTTGTTGTTAACCGAAGCCTTTAATAACCAAAAAGAGCTTCAGATTGATACCAGAAATTTAGTTTCCGGACTTTATATGCTAAATATCGAAACAAGCATTGGAAAAGCAGTGAAGCTATTCGAAAAAGCCGATTAAAAACTGTCGAATCCATTAAATCATTAAAGTGCCCTTTTCGCTCACAAAGTGACAAGGGCACTTTCATTTAAATACCTCAGAGCCCTTCAATCCATTAATTGCATATTAAACCTTTTAAAGCATTGGATAGTTGGGTTTGCAAATGTACCTTTGCAACAAAATATTGCCTTTGGGCTTTATTTTTAAAAATCCTATTATAATGTCGCTTTCCGAGGTCAATCCAACAAAGAAAAATGCCCCCCGTATACTAATGCTGGGTTGGGAATTTCCTCCTGTTATCAATGGTGGATTGGGAGTAGCTTGCCATGACCTATGTATTGCATTGGCTAAACATGCCAATGTAACAATGATCATCCCAAAGTCAAACCCTGATTTTGTTGTAAAAAACCTGGAACTCATTGGGCTTAATACCATCGATGCCAAAACGCTGCGTAACATAGGACATGCCGATAGTTATAAGAAGATCAAACAGGTTCACTTCATCATGAGTGATCTTAACCCCTATTATAATTCACCTGAGCCTAACCACCATAACAACGTTGACAGCCAGTACATTAAAAAAGTACAAATTGGTAACGATACTTTTGAAATCTTTACTATTGATGACCTCTATGGTGGAGATGTCATTGAAAAAGTGACCGTTTTTGGCAAGTTGGCCGCCAAGCTCGCTATGAGTATGGATTTTGACATTATACATGCCCACGACTGGATGACGATGATTGCCGGAATGGAAATCAAAGCACAAACAGGAAAGCCATTGGTGATGCACATTCATTCACTGGAAGTTGATCGTGGTGGACCACACAGCAAAGGCTGGGTTTACCAGATGGAAAAGAAGGGTATGGAAAACGCTGATGTTTTGATGCCTGTGAGTAATTTCACCGGTAACATCATTAAGGAATATTACCATATCGACCCTGCTAAAATATTTACCATTCACAATGGTATTCGTCCTGTAACCCCTTTTAAAAGCGAAAAACTTTTCAAAGAGAAAATGGTCTTGTTTGTTGGCCGTTTAACGCGTCAGAAGGGACCGGAATATTTCATGGAAATTGCTGAGCGGGTGATAAAAGCTTATCCTGAGGTCCGTTTTGTAATGGCCGGCACAGGAGAATATTTCAATCAATTGCTTGAAAAAGCAGCCCAAAAAGAGATTGCTCATCGCTTTCACCTAACAGGGTTTCTAAATCTGGAGAAAGTGCGCACTTTATTGTCAATTGCTGATGTATATGTGATGCCTTCGGTATCAGAACCATTTGGGCTATCAGCTGTGGAAGCTGTTCAATTTGGTATACCATCAGTGATCAGCAAACAGTCCGGTGTTTCAGAAGTGTTGCAAGGTGCACTCAAATTTGACTTTTGGGATATTAACCGTGCATCAAATTATATATTAGCACTTTTGCAAGACGACAATCTAAGTGAACAAATTAAGGAAGACGCCTATAAAGACCTTAAGAACATTAGTTGGGATGTTGCAGCTGCAAAAGTGGTTGAAGGATATTACAAGTATAATCTGGTGAAGGAATTTGTGGAAGTGGATTGAATCCAAATGGAATGTAAAATGTTAAATGTTAAATTCAAAATGTAAAAGTTAAATTTAAAGTTTTTGCATAATCCTAAACTTTAAACCATCAACTCTAAACAATAAATATAATTCTGAATTCCACACCATGCCCAGCGTTTGTTTCTACTTCCAGGTTCACCAGCCGTTTCGAATAAAGCGATATTCATTTTTTGATATAGGCAAAGACCATTTTTATGAAGACGATGAAAAAAATCGTTGGATATTGGACAAAGTTGCAGAGAAGTGTTACCTCAAGACAAATCGAAAGATCCTTGACCTGATTACCCGTCACAAGGGGAAGTTTCGTGTTTCTTATTCTATCAGCGGCGTTGCTCTTGAGCAATTCGAAAACCATCGCCCTGATGTATTACAATCTTTTATTGATCTCTCCAAAACAGGTTGTGTGGAGTTTTTAAGTGAAAC
Organism: Bacteroidota bacterium; assembly: GCA_031418215.1. Taxonomy (GTDB): domain Bacteria; phylum Bacteroidota; class Bacteroidia; order AKYH767-A; family OLB10; genus JANOXC01. The sequence goes on along the minus strand of JANOXC010000102.1, from coordinate 11,574 downwards.
ATATTATCACTCGCTTGCTTATGTATATTCCAAAGAAGAATTTAAACGTCAGGTGGAAATGCATAAAGCAAAGATCAAAGAGTATTTCGGACAAACCCCAAAGGTGTTTCGCAATACAGAATTAATATATAATAATGAACTGGCTTCTACTATTGAGAAGATGGGATATAAAGCTATCTTATGTGAAGGTAAAGACAGTTTACTTGATAAGCGTACACCGAATTATTTATATCAGCCTGCAGGCACTTTGAAAATAAAAGCAATGCTGAAAAATTACAGGCTGAGTGATGATATTGCATTCCGTTTTAGCGACCGTAATTGGACTGAATGGCCGCTGCAAGCCGATACTTTTGCAGGCTGGGTACATAAGGTTGCCGGTAATGGCGAAGTGGTGAATCTCTTTATGGATTATGAAACATTTGGAGAACACCAATGGGAAGAAACAGGAATTTTCGACTTCCTTGATCATCTTCCAGCAGAAATATTAAAACATGCTGACTTTGATTTTAAAACAGTTGGCGAAGCAGCAGAGTCTTATAAAGTGCGTGATATATATGATGCACCGGAGTTTATCAGTTGGGCCGATGCAGAGCGCGACCTTTCTGCCTGGCTCAGCAATGCCATGCAGCGTGAAGCGGCAAAAAGGATTTATTCGCTGGAAGAAAAAATTATGAGATCAGGTAACAACGACCTCGTTGAAATCTGGGGTAAACTGCAAACAAGTGATCATTTTTATTACATGTGTACCAAGTTCTGGAGTGATGGAGACGTGCATAAATATTTCAGCCCCTATGATTCACCATATGATGCTTATATATATTACATGAATGTGCTGGCTGATTTTGAAACTACCGTAGAAGAAGCCGTTACCGGTATTCCTATACCCCAGCCAACAGAAAAAAAGATTCCCCGTAAAAAAGAAAGTGTATAATTTCGTAGATTAAATGGTGAACCTGTAATATATATTTTTCTGAAATCATTTTAATCAACCATTTGTTCACCAATAGTATTAATTAGATGGCTGCAGGTCATATTGATCATAATAAAATAACAGCAGCTGGTCTGTTGGTCACCTTAGGAATTATCTATGGTGATATAGGGACTTCTCCTTTATATGTAATGAGTGCCATTATCGGCAACCGCACAATAAGTGAATTGCTGATTCTTGGCGGGATATCTTGTATATTTTGGACACTTACCATTCAAACGACATTTAAATATATAATACTCACCTTAAGAGCAGACAATAAAGGCGAAGGAGGAATTTTTTCGCTTTATGCACTCGTTCGTAAGATGCATGTCAAGTGGCTGGTTTATCCGGCTATGCTAGGCGGCGCAGCATTATTGGCCGATGGCATTATTACCCCTCCTATTTCTGTGGCGTCCGCTGTTGAGGGATTATTAGTAATCAATCCTGATATTCAAACGATACCCATCGTTATAGGAATAATTTTCGCATTATTTTTTATTCAGCAATTTGGTACAAAATTCGTCGGGCGTTTTTTTGGTCCTGTTATGTTTATTTGGTTCAGCATGTTGCTTATACTTGGATTTAAAGAAATCATATTAAACCCTATCGTATTCAAAGCCATCAATCCGATTTATGCTTATAGACTTTTACATGAGTATCCGGGAGGATTTTGGTTACTCGGCGCTGTATTTCTTTGTACAACAGGTGCAGAAGCTTTGTATAGTGACCTGGGACATTGCGGAAGAAACAACATAAGATTTAGCTGGATTTTTGTCAAAATTACTTTGCTGGCAAACTATTTCGGACAAGGTGCCTTTTTATTGCAGCATGTAGGAACAGTTTTGGGTGATAAAAAACCTTTTTATGCTTTGATGCCAGATTGGTTCCTTTTCACGGGAATTATCATAGCTACTGCTGCTGCAATCGTTGCCAGCCAGGCATTGATCAGTGGAACATTTACCCTAATCAATGAAGGGATGCGTTTGGAGTTATTGCCCAAAGGAAGAATTGAATATCCTACTGACCTACGTGGACAATTATATATACCCGGTATAAACTGGTTGTTATGTGCAGGTTGTATTGGCATTGTACTTTTCTTTCAAGAATCAGCAAACATGGAAGCTGCATATGGATTGGCCATTGTATTGACAATGATCATGACTACTACGTTGCTTACGTATTACCTATTCCTGAATCACTACCCAAAATGGCTGATTTATGGAGTATATACAACATTCATATCCATTGAAATGTCGTTTTTGATTGCCAATCTTAAAAAGTTTTCACATGGAGGATATGTCACAGTTGGTATTGCACTGGTTATACTTGCTATAATGTGGGTATGGCATGAAGCAAGAAAGATTCGTACGGGATTGGTGGAGTTTGTTAGGCTTTCCAAATATTATGATATCCTTGATGATGTTAGCAAGGACGAAGATATTCCCAAGTATGCTACACACCTTGTTTACCTGACATCAGCATTGCGCGATGATCAGGTGGAAGCCAAGGTCATATACTCTATCCTGCAAAAGCAACCCAAGCGCGCAGATATATACTGGATGGTTCATGTTGATGTACTGGATGAACCTTACATCATGGAATACAAAGTGCATGAACTGGTTAATGATAAGATTATCCATGTGCGTTTCAGGATTGGTTTCCGTATTGAACCTAAAATTAATTTAATGTTCCGACAGGTTGTACAAGAGCTGGTTGCTAATAAAGAGGTTGATATTACCAGCCGTTATACTTCTCTGAATAAGCAACATCTTATCGGTGATTTCCGATTTATTGTGATGGAGAAATTTCTTTCCTATGAAAACTCCCTGAATTTTTACACGAAATTTATTCTGAATATTTATTTCTTCATGAAAAAGATGAGCCTGAGTGAAGAAAAAGCATTTGGCCTCGACACCAGCACTGTAACTGTCGAAAAAGTCCCATTAGTTGTTACTCCTCCCGGCAGCTATCAATTCAAAAGAGTTTTTTGATTTTTTTAAAAGTTTATTTGCCGAATAAATATTGTAGAATTTTTCAAAACTTATACCCAAGCCAACAATCTTATACCAATCACACACACTTTTCTCTTGACTACTAGCTCGTTTTTCTCCGATCTTTTGACATCCGTAATTTTTTTCTTGTAAAGTTTCCGAACCAACGACTTCCAACGCTTTAAACATATCGTAATCAAGGTAAAATATAGCTTAAATAACTACTTTAGCCATTGTAATGCAGGATATTAAAAACATGACGATAAGAGAAGCCGAAATCAGGATTGAGCAACTCACAAAAGAACTGGACAATCATAATTATAACTATTATGTATTATCACAGCCGGTCATTAGCGATCTTCAATTTGATATGTTACTGAACGAGTTAATTGCACTTGAAAAAGAATTTCCATCTCTATTAAAGCCTACTTCTCCAAGTCAGCGTGTTGGCGGTGAAGTGACGCGTGAATTTGTAAAAGTAATTCATAAATACCCCATGATGTCGCTGGGGAATACATACTCAGAAACGGAACTTAGTGAATTTGATGAAAGGGTCAGAAAGATGATCCCTGATGAGAAGATTGATTATGTTGCCGAGTTAAAATTTGACGGTGTGGCTATTGGCCTTATTTATAAAGAAGGTGTATTGATTCGTGCTGTTACACGCGGTGATGGTGTACAGGGAGATGATGTAACCAATAATGTAAAAACAATAAAAAGTATTCCATTAAAGTTGCATGGCAACCATTTCCCTGATGAATTTGAAATAAGAGGAGAGATCATCATGCACCGTAAAGATTTCGAACGCATTAATGATGACATGGTGGAAATTGGTGAATCAACATATGCTAATCCAAGAAACTTTGCCAGTGGTACTTTAAAATTACAAAACAGTGCTGAGGTAGCCAGAAGAAAATTGGACTGTTTTTTATATGCAATATACGGTACATCTGTTTCCTTCAAAACACATTATGAAACTTTGCAAAAAGCAAAAGAATGGGGTTTCAAAATTTCAGAAAATGTAAAGTTATGCAGCTCCCTTCAGGATGTTTTTAACTTCATCGATCATTGGGGTAAAAAAAGAGATTCCCTTCCATACGATATTGACGGCGTTGTGATAAAAGTAAATTCATTTCGTCAGCAGGAAGAGCTAGGATTCACGGCAAAATCTCCTCGCTGGGCAATATCCTACAAATACCAGGCTGAATCTGCTTCCACGATTTTAAATTCTATCAGTTATCAGGTAGGAAGAACTGGTGCAATTACGCCTGTGGCTAATTTAGAACCTGTTCTATTAGCCGGCACTACTGTTAAAAGGGCTTCTTTGCACAATGCTGATCAAATTGAAAAACTCGATTTACGTGAAGGTGATACGGTGTTTGTGGAGAAGGGCGGAGAAATTATTCCTAAAGTAACTGGTGTTGATCTTAAAAAAAGAAAATCATCTCATCATCCGGTTGAATATATTACCAACTGTCCTGAATGTCAGACAAAACTAATCCGCTCTGAAGGTGAAGCTTCTCATTATTGTCCAAATGAAGACGGCTGTCCGCCGCAAATAATCGGACGGTTACAACATTTCGCTAGTCGTAAAGCAATGAATATAGATGGACTTGGCGCAGAAACAGCTGAATTACTATATAAAGAAAAATTAGTAAATAATATTGCTGATATATATGATTTAACTGTTGAACAAATTGAGCAATTGGAAAGGATGGGTAACAAATCTGCTACAAAACTTATTGAAGGTATTAACCAGTCTAAGGCAATTCCATTTGAAAGAGTTTTGTATGCAATCGGTATTCGATATGTTGGAGACACCGTTGCAAAAAAAATTGCACGTCATTTTAAGACAATGGATAAATTAATGAATGCAACTTTTGAAGAATTGAAAGATGCGCCTGAAGTCGGTGAAAAAATTGCAGAAAGTGTTTTGGTATTCTTTAAAAATGAATCGAAAAGAAAAATTGTTGATCGTTTAAAAGAAAACGGACTGCAGCTTACTATTAGCACTAAAGGAATTAATGCACCATTAAGCGAAATTTTAATCGGGAAAACAATTGTGGTGTCCGGAACATTTGAAAAATACGAACGTGATGAGTTAAAATCACTGATTGAAAGACATGGCGGAAAGAATGGAAGTTCTGTGACCGGAAAAACCGATTATTTGCTAGCTGGCGCTGATTGCGGCCCAAGCAAACTGGAAAAAGCAACAAAGTTGAAAGTGAAAGTAATTTCTGAAGATGAATTTACTAATATGATAAAAGACTGATTACTTTTTTACTAATATGCAATGAAGAAAACAATTAAAACAAAAATAGCGCACTTTATTTTTTACCGCGAATTTGCCAGCCATCAACGTCAACAAAAAATGGTAAGCTTTCCTGAAGCACGGACGATCGGAATTATATATGATTCAACCAATGAAAAAAACTATGAAATCATCAAGCGTTATGTAAAAGAGTTGCGCGATACTTATAAAAAAGATGTTCTGGCCTTGGGTTATTATGATAAAAAAGTGCTTCCCCCTACTCGACTTTCAAAATTAGGCCTGGATTTTTTCACGCGCAAATCTTTGAACTGGCACTACAAGCCAATAGCTCCCGTTGTGAAAAATTTTATGGCAAAAGATTTTGATATTTTAATTGATCTACATACAAGTGGGTCTATCATTTTCAGGTATGTTGCAGCATCAACAAAAGCGAAATTTAAAATCGGGAAGTATGAAAAAAATGCAGCCAAGTTTTACGATTTTATGATTAGTGTTAATGATGCAATTTCATTGCCCGTTTTTATTGACCAGGTAAATCACTATTTAAATTTATTAAAACATGAGCCAGCTGTCTAAAAAATTAACCGGTACAGGCGTTGCAATGGTAACGCCATTCAAAAAAGACGGAAGTGTTGATTTTTCATCATTGGGTAAATTAACAGATCATATTGTAAAAGACGGCTGCGAATACCTCGTTCCTCTTGGAACAACGGGTGAAAGTGCTACGCTTAACACAAAGGAAAAAGTTGCCATTCTGGAATACATCAAGGAAAGAAACAACAATCGTATTCCAATAGTTCTGGGTCTTGGAGGTAATAACACCATGGAAGTGATCAATGAATTCAGAAATTTTAATTTCATAGGGATCAGCGCCATACTTTCAGTTTCGCCTGCTTATAATAAACCAACCCAGGCAGGAATTTATCAGCATTATAAAATGATTGCTGCTGAGTCGCCAGTGCCTGTGATATTATATAATGTTCCGGGTAGAACTGCGAGCAACATGACTGCAGAAACAACATTGAGCCTTGCGCACGATGTGAAAAACATCATTGGCATCAAGGAAGCTAGCGGAAACATTGAACAATGCATGTTTATCATCAAAGACAAACCAAAAGATTTCTTAGTGATCAGCGGTGATGATAGTATTACATTGCCATTGATCGGGTCAGGAGCTGATGGAGTTATCTCCGTACTTGCCAATGCCTATCCAAAGGTTTTTTCTGAAATGGTGCGTAAAGCGTTGAAACATGATTTTACAAAAGCACAGCAACTGCATTATCAATTATTAAAAATCATCCCCATGTTATTCGCCGAAGGTAATCCGGCAGGAGTTAAATGTGCTCTTTCAGCAAAAAAGATTTGCGAACAATTCGTAAGATTACCATTAGTCCCGGTAAGCAAAAAACTGGAAAGTGAAATGGTAGCATTTATTAAAAAGAATTCACCAATTAGTTAATTGGATTTACTAAATTGCAAATCCTTTTTATTATTCTATTCGCCTATTCGCCTATTCGCCTATTCGCTTAATTAGAAAAAACATACTGTATCAAATTCGCCCCCATCTTCAATGCTTTTTGGCGTGCTTCAAAGGAATCTTTGTGAACCTCTGCATCTTCCCAGCCATCGCCTAAATCACATTCATAATCGTAAAAGCAAACTAATCGTCCATTATAAATAATACCAAATCCTTGAGCCGGCGTATTATCATGCTCGTGAATCTTTGGCAAACCACTATTGAAATCAAATTTTTGATGATAAATCGGATGATTGAAAGGCAATTCAACAAACTCCAACTCCGGAAAAACTTTTTTCATTTGCGGACGAATAAATTTATCAATGCCGTAATTGTCGGAGATGTGAAGAAACCCGCCTCCAACTAAATAATTGCGTAAATTTTGAACTTCCTGAGCGGAGAATACCACGTTGCCATGTCCCGTCATGTGAACAAAAGGATAATTAAATAAATCAGGACTGCCCACTTCGACAACACCTTGTTCAGGATTAATATTTGTGCCAATATTCTGATTGCAAAATGTAGCCAGGTTACGCAACGAGGTTTCCAGGTTGGCATACCAGTCGCCACCACCATTGTATTTTAACAAACCTATTTTATAGGAATAGTCAGGCATCCAGGAGACATTAATATATAAAAATCCCAACAGGAAAATGGTTTGAAAGAGTCTCTTCATCATTGATTGATACATCCTAACGTTAAACAGTGCGCTAAATTACAAATTACTGGTTCATAAAGGCAATACTTTGACAGGCTACCAAACCGGCAGTCTCCGTTCTTAACCTTGAATCTCCTAAACTGATGGATTTAAATCCATTTTTTTCTGCCAGCTCTATTTCAACTTCATCAAAATCTCCTTCGGGACCAATCAATATTAAAACATTTTTCGCCCGCGAACCCGGAGTATAACAATCCTTCAATAATTTTCTTTCGCTAGAATAGCAGTGTGCAATGAGTTTTATTCCATCTGTTTCCCTATCAATAAAATCTTTAAATGAAGTTAACGGATTCAACACCGGAAAAAAGGTTTTCAAAGATTGTTTAGCTGCAGCAACCACCATTTTCGTTAAACGATCCTCATTAATGATTTTACGTTCACTTCGCTGGCATAACAATGGAGTGATGGTATCAATGCCTATCTCTGTTGCCTTTTCCAGGAACCATTCTAACCGATCAATGTTTTTTGTTGGGGCAATAGCAATATGAAGAGCGTAATTGCGGGGTAAGTGTTCCTGTTTTCTTTGCAAAATCTCCACAACACAGGTTTTTGGATTGGCCGCACTGATGATGCCATTGGCAAGTGTGCCTTTCCCATCAGTAATGTCAATTGTGCTGCCTGCATGTAAACGCATCACATGGATTACGTGATGCGATTCTTCTTTATCCAGGGTAACAGTGGTTGTACTTAAGTCCTCTGCAAAATAGAGCTGCATGATGCAAAAATAGGGTTTTATGAAAACACACTGAATAATCAGAAGATATTCTGAAGGAAACTTTTACAACCATCCATATTTAATACAATGTCTTTCTGACGGAGTCTATTCATAACCATTCGGAAAAAATAATTGTCCTTCAGGAGGAAACTATTTTCAACTTACCTATATGGCTAAACCTAGAAACCAACATTATGCTTCTATTTATAATATTCCATTATTTTAAATAGATTCCTCCTGAAGGACAAAATTGGTAGTTGATCTAGGGCAAGATTACATTGCTTGACCTTCGCAAAAACAATCGCTTAATCCAATACCAATTTTTTAGTAATTTCCATTTCCGAATTCCGAAGCTTGATTATATATAATCCCTTCTGCAAACCGGAAAGATCCATTTTTAGCTTGTTATTTCCTACTAACAGACTAACATCTTTTTGCAATATTGTTCTTGCACTCAAATCACTGATAACAAAATCAGCATTCGTTTTCTTCATAGAATTGAACTCAATAGAAATTTGATCATTTGCGGGATTAGGATATATATATAATTCCATTCCCTGCATCTTTAATTCATCAACAGCAACAGTTCCTGCCATCACACCGGGAGAAGAAACCTGGCAGCCGGAACCGGGCAATGTGGCCACTACTGTGTAATTTCCAAATCCTGCATTGACTAGTGCTGACCCGGTCTCACCTGATAAAGCGTTGCCGTTTAAATACCATTGCAAAGTCCCATTGGGAAAATTGGTGCGCAATGTGTCGCCGTCAACAGTTATTAATGGCCCTTTTACGGTGATACTTACCGTTCTTGAATTATAAGCCGGATTCGGGCATGCATCATCCTTTAATCTAAGTATAAAATGATAGGTTGCATTTCCGCTATTGCATGATGAATCTGTCAAGAGATGTGAACAGCTGGTAGACCAGAAAAATCGAAATTGTTTTATTGGAAGCGGTGTTGTTAAAATTGGTGGTGGTAATATCTGGAACGGTACTGTGGCTTCCGTAAAATAAGCACAGGGTGGGCGGCTGCAATTATCAGGAGGCGTATTGCTGTAGTTTGCAGCGAACTCAGCGCCAATACCTTCCAGCGAACCAACCTGATTGGTTAAATTAAGATTGATGTCCAATTCGTAAATAGAAGCAATAAATGAAACTGTATCTCCTACAAAGACGGTTGTATCATAAGACGTGAATGCTCCTGTTGAATCCTGGAAAGGTGCAGGAGTAATAATTGGTGGTTGATTTATCCCAGTTGTAGTTTGTACACAACCTGTGGTTAAACTAAATTGAATTTCGCGAAAAACTTCCGCTATTTTTTGATTACAGCGATACGAATCAATTCGAATAACAGTTGAAAAATTACCTTGAGGAGCAATTCCTGTTTGTGGAAAAACAGTTAATTGCCCGGTGATGGAATCCAATTCCGGATTGCCGGGAAATGGATTTGCAAGACTAAATATTAAAGTATCTAATCCTATGAACATTGTATCAAACTGCAATTCTACAGCATTAGCCCATCCAACACCATCCGTTGCAAAGTCCCAGCTATAACCTAGCGAGTCAAAATTTGGATCAAAGGCTGCATTATTATAATTAAATTCATAGCCAATACATAATAAACTGCTTGGTCGCTCAGCAAAAAATGGAGATGAATCAAAACAAGGGTTGGCATTCTGTCCGTTGTAGGAAAACATTTTTGAACGTATCAGCATATTAACTTCACCGGTTAAATTATCTACAGCATTCCTGCAACAGATATTATCCCAATAAAAAACCCATCCGGTTGGTGGTGGAACACCGGATAGTATTACAGGCGCAGATCGAAATAAAAATTCTTCAAAAAAACCTGGTGTCCCAAAAGGAGCTGTTGCACAAGTAAAACCACAACCCAGCGGTGTTAAATCGGTTTGAGAAATGAAATTGCAATTGATGGTTGTTATAGTGGGATGGCCGAAAACCCTTATTGGTTCGGTACCCCCGGGAGCTAAGGTTACTCCTCCACAATCACGATATAATTTCAATTGAAAAACATATTTACCGGCATTTGCTCCCGAAGATGCACCAAGACATTGCCAAGTGATTTCACCGCCTTTTATATGTGAGGCTTTAACAGATAAAACCGTACTACAAATTAAAACTACAAATAATATAAGTTTAAGATAGCTGAATAAATAAACGGAAATGTTAAATGATTGACAGCATTGTGTTCTCATTGTATTTTCGGGTTGATGAGTTAAAAGTATATATAATTTCTATCAGTATTGAAAATTACAATGCCAAAATTTCGCAATAGTTCACAGGTCTGAAAAAAAATGCCCCTTAAATTAAGCACTCTATCTCAAATAAAACAAGAAGTTTGTCATTCCCCAAGTACTCAGGGGAAAATTTTACAACTTGCCGTAATAAAAAGTTTGTCCTTCAGCAGGAAACTATTTACAATTTACCTTCATCTTAAATGGAAACAAGAAGCTGCTTGTTATACCGGCTACCAAAGGAAACATTAAAAAAGATTCCTCCTGAATGACAAGAAAGAGTAATTTTTAAAATAAATCAGCTATATCCCTGCCAGCAAAGGCTTCAAACAAGCTACTACATTTTCTTCCATACTTTTCATGATGTTGAAATTGTCATGTCGCTCAAACGTTTTGCCGGTGATTTTTTGATACAACTCAATATATCTTTCACTCACCTCCATGATCCATTCATCGGTAAATTCCGGAATCGCTTGTCCTTCCAGTCCCTGAAAATTATTTTCAATTAACCAGATACGCAAAAATTCTTTTGACAATTGTCGCTGTACTTCTCCCTTATTCTGTCGCTCTTCGTAACCATCAGCATAAAAATAACGTGAAGAATCAGGTGTATGAATTTCATCAATTAAAAAAATCTTATCATTGGCCTTGCCGAATTCATATTTGGTATCAACCAATAACAATTCTTTTTCCGCAGCCATTGTTGTTCCTCGTTCAAACAAAGCATAAGTATAATTTTCAATCAGTGTATAATCTTCCTCCGAAACAATTCCCTGTTTAATGATCTCTTCTCTCGAAATATCTAAATCATGTCCGTGATCACTTTTTGTTGATGGCGTAATGATTGGTTTAGGAAAACGATCGTTCTCTTTCATTCCATCAGGCATTGCAACACCGCAAATTATACGCTTGCCGCTTTTGTATTCGCGCCAAGCATGTCCTGCAAGATATCCGCGAATCACCATCTCAACTTTAAATGGCTTGCATAAAATTCCAACGGTAACATTGGGATCTGGAACACGGATAACCCAGTTCTGACAGATTTCTTTTGTAGCTTCTAAAAAATAAGCGGCTATTTGATTTAACACTTGTCCCTTGTAAGGAATTGGCCTGGGCATCACAACATCAAAAGCGGAT
>JANOXC010000101.1:0-12073 GCA_031418215.1 Bacteroidota bacterium | reverse complement strand
GTAGGAAAACAAAAACAGCGCATGTTGGTAAAGGCAGCTGAAGCTTTTCTGGAAGAAAATGAATTGAATGTGGAGGTGAGATATGATATCGTCTCCATTATTTTAAATGATAAAGCAAAAAAAATTGTACATATTGAAGATGCCTTTTATCCTTTTTCAAGTGACCTGGATGAGTAAGAAGCGCTATTAGTTTTAAAAGATTTTATTAATATATATTGAATAATAACATGAGAAAAGAAAGTACAGGACGCCGCGATACGAGAGGAGAACGAGGTAAGGAGAAAAGAGAACCTTCAAAGCGGAGGAGTGAACCCTCGAGAGAGAGGTCGCAGCCCTCCGACCGGAGGACACAGCAGAAACCATTACAGCGTTATTCAGTTGCTGATAAAAGTGAAGCAGGCTGGACAAAGCCTGATGGAAAACCGGTACGCAAACGTGTCAGTAAAAAGGATGATTCACCAGCTTTTGAAAGAAAGAGACCGTCACGTGAAATAGGAACTGGTCGTGATCGCGACAGTGATTTTAAACCGAAGCGCAGCGATTTTTCTACTTCTCGTGGTACAGGTGATTTCAAAGATTCCCGCAGCAGGGAAGATAAACCCACTCGCAGGAGTGGTGATGATTTTAAACCGAGAGGAAGCCGTGATGACAAGCCATTTGGCAGTCGTGAGGATTTCAAAGCAAGAGGAAGTCGTAGTGATAAGCCTTTTGGAAAACCTGATCGTGCGTTTAAAAAGGATGATGACTTTAAGCCAAGGACAAGTCGTAGCGACAAACCATTTCGTAAAAGTGATGATGATTTTAAGCCTAGGACAAGCCGAAGCGACAGTGATTTTAAGACAAGAGGAAGTCGATCAGAAAAATCATTTGATAAACCGGATCGAGATTTTAAAAGAGATGATGATTTCAAACCGAAACGTCGTGATTTTTCCGAAGAACGAGGTAAAAGTGATTTTAAAACATCAAGCAGCAGGGAAGATAAGCCGTTTCGCAAAAGTGATGATGATTTTAAGCCAAGACCTAGTCGTTCTGAAAAATCATTTGATAAACCGGATAGTGATTTTAAACCAAGAGTAAGCCGTTCAGAAAGATCGTTTGACAAACCTGATCGTAATTTTAAGAAAGACGATGACTTCAAACCAAAGCGTCGTGATTTTTCTGAAGAACGCGGCAAAAGTGATTTCAAAGATTCGCGTAGTCGTGATGATAAACCATTTAGAAGAAGGGATGATGATGAAAAACCTGCACGCAGGGAATATGCTTCACGCGAGAAGAAAGAAAGACCTCCAAGAGGAAAATCATTTCTCAAATCCGGAACACCTGATGACAAACCATTTAAAAGGTTTGAAAAAGATTTCAGCAGAGATGAAAAAAGAACGGATAAGTTTAAGTTAAAAGCCAGGCCGGCGCCACGAAGCCGAAGGGATGATGACAGACCCTCCGAAAAAACCACATCTGAAGATGGAACCATTCGCTTGAACCGATACATAGCCAATGCAGGGATTTGCTCTCGTCGTGAAGCTGATAATTACATTTCTGCCGGATTGGTAAGTGTAAATGGTGAGATTGTTTCGGAAGTCGGAACAAAAGTTTTTCCAAGCGATGATGTGCGTTACAACGGTGAACGCCTCAAAGCTGAGAAAAATGTATATATATTATTGAACAAACCCAAGGATTACATCACCACATCGGATGATCCTGACGGACGTAAGACAGTGATGGAGCTAATTGCAAAAGCTTGTAAAGAGCGCGTTTATCCGGTTGGACGATTAGACAGAAGTACAACAGGTATTTTATTATTTACCAATGATGGCGACCTTGCAAAAAAACTGACCCATCCTTCCTCTAATATTAAGAAAGTATATCATGTAGAACTAGACAAGACACTGAAGAAAAACGACTTTCAAAAAATGATTGATGGAATTGAATTGGAAGACGGTGTGTCGGCAGTGGATGAAATTTCGTATGATGCAGGGGGTGATAAGAAGCAGGTGGGAGTTCAATTACATTCAGGAAAAAACAGGATTGTAAGAAGGATGTTTGAGCAACTGGGATATGAAGTGCGTAAGCTCGACCGTGTTGTTTTTGCCGGGTTGACAAAAAAAGATCTGCCACGCGGTCGCTGGAGATTACTTTCTGAGACTGAAGTAGGAATGTTAAAAATGCAGGTTGGTAAAGCTTCCAAAAAAGGTAAGGTTGAGAAGGATAAGGACCAGTTAAAATTATTCTAATGAATTCTTGTGTACTGGCGCACTTCTAACATGGGTAAAAAATGAACACCCGATTTTTGACGATATTTCCAAACGCAATCATTAAAAATAAGAGCGATGAAAAAATACTATTTAGCTGTAATATTTTTTTTAGTTGCTAAAAGTATTCATGCGCAATTGGGATATCAAAAACATTTTTCAATAGAAACTTACACAATAATAAATTATGTCGTTTTAAATACTGATGGGAGTTATGCTATGCTTGGTGAGACACATTCTAGTATTTCGTTACAGCCAGTTTATATGTTTTTAACAAAATGCGATGATCATGGTAATATACTATGGACGAATAAATATTCTTCAGCACACAACTCCTATCCATTGGATTTAACTAAAACTTATAATGACGGATATTTAATTACCAGTTCTATTTTTGGTTCATCTACAAGCCTTGGTACAATTAATTACATTAAAACCGATAGCAGTGGAAATATTGAATGGTCCAAAGTTTTTTCAGGATTTCTTTTGGGAAAAACTCTTCAATGTCCGGATTCAGGTTTTCTTAGTATATGCTCAGCAAACGACTCGTTAATGAATGTTAAATATGATTTCTTTCTTTTTAAACTGTCGCATGATGGCGATACTGTTTGGACAAGAAGATATGGCTTGCTTAATGGTTCCCAGGTTACAGATGATGCGGGTGACGTTTTGCAATTAATGCCTGATGGAGGTTGTATAATAGGTGGGAAAAACTATCATAACCTGTCCAGCGGAATATATTTAATGAGAGTCGATTCTTTGGGAAATGTTTTATGGTCATATATTTATAAGACTACAATCGCACAACAATATGCTAAAGATATTGTACAAGCCGTTGATGGTGGATTCATTGTATGTGGTAAATTCGTAATTGACAGCACTGGAATAGAAGATTTTTTTGTTATGAAAATTGATCCGGATGGAAAGGTCATCTGGTCAAAAAGTTATAACTGTCCGGGTACTTATCAGCCCTATGATCAAAAGATTATAAAATGTAATGATGGCTATCTGATATCTAGCATGATTGAAGATCTTCAGACTTTCTCACAAAGTGGAGCGCTTATTAAAATAAATGTCCAGGGTATTGTGCAATGGAGCAGAATTTATGATCCAAATCCACCGGATGGTTATCATATGAGTAATGCTGCAGCAACTAATGACAACGGGGCATTATTAGTTGGTGGAAGTAATCATGAGGGTTATGTTGTTAAAACTGATTCAACAGGAGATAGCGGTTGTTTTCAGCCCTTGAACTTTTTTTCTGAAAATCCTGTTGTTTTCGATACACTATCCGTTACCCCTGTAATAAGTTCTGGCACAACTGTTATTCCAGAAACATTTACAATGCAATCCGCTCAGATTATAATGCAAAATATTTGCATGACTTCAGGAATTAATGATAAATATGGGCACACCAATAATTTGTCAGTTTATCCAAATCCTTTTTCAACCTTCACAACTATAAAAATAGATTCAATTAATTTATCCGATAAAATCAAAACACTTTCTGTTCACGATACTTATGGCAGGGAGATAAAGCAGGTTACATTTTCAGGAAATGAGTTTGTTTTAAGAAAAGACAAACTTGCATCCGGATTATATTTCATTATGATTGAATACAACAATTCAATTATCAGTTCCGGGAAAATAATTGTTGAATAAAGGGTGATTTTTTATGATGAACAGAATTGCTGTTATTGGAGGTGGAGCAGCTGGTTTTTTTGCAGCAATTAATTGCGCCATCATAAATAAAAATTCTGCTGTTACCATTTTTGAGAAATCAAACAAGCTGCTTGCCAAGGTTAGAGTTTCTGGCGGCGGACGCTGCAATGTAACCCATGCTTGTTTTGATCCATCTCGATTAGTGGATTTTTATCCAAGAGGAAAAAGAGAATTACGCGGACCGTTTTCGAGATTTAATGCACAGCATACTGTCGAATGGTTTGAATCCCGTGGTGTTCAATTGAAAACAGAAGACGATGGAAGGATGTTCCCTGTAACGGATGATTCGGAAACAATTATACAGTGTTTATTGAAAGCAGCACAGGAATCCAATGTAATGATCAAGCTGCAACATGCAGTCATTAAATTGGAGAAAAAAAAGGACAGTACTTTCGCTTTAACATTTCAGGATGGGGAACAATATATATGTGATAAAGTAATAATTACTACAGGAGGAAGCCCCAATATCAAAAGCTATGAATGGCTTATAGCATTGGGTCATACGATAGTTTCACCAGTGCCATCTTTGTTCACTTTTAATATTCCTGCTTCACCATTGAAAGGTCTGGAAGGTATCGCCGTGCCCGATGCGACAATTAATATACCCGATGCGAAGTTGAATGAAAAAGGGCCTGTTCTTATTACCCATTGGGGGATTAGCGGACCTGCTGTGATCAGGCTTTCTGCATTGGCCGCACGTTGGCTGCACAAAGTAGATTATTTTTCCACTATATATATAAATTGGTTATCTGGATACAATGAAATTTTATTAAAAGACTTCTTTTTGTTAATGAAGCAACAAATTGGAACAAAAAAGGTAAAAGCTACTTCACCATTAGGATTGCCGCAGCGATTATGGGAACGAATATGTGACATGTCAGGCATTGATGACAAGCTGAACTATGCTGATTTAAGCAATAAAATGGTAAATGCATTTTCCTCATTGTTACTTAGTATGCCATTAAAATTGAGAGGGAAAACCACTTATAAAGAAGAGTTTGTTACTTGTGGAGGAGTGAACCTGAAAGAAGTAGATTTAAAGACGATGGAAAGCAGGCTTGTACCGGGATTGTTTTTTGCCGGAGAGGTTCTTGATATTGACGGCATCACCGGAGGGTTTAACTTTCAATCAGCATGGACAACGGGGTTTCTTGCCGGGGTGAATACGGTGAAATGATGTTTGATCTATTGTTTGTTGATTCTTATTATCGGCAGTGACTCCAACCAGCCACAAATGGATTTAATTTTCAAACGGCATGGGCAACAGGATGGCTGCCGGGAATAAATGTAAGTTGAATCAAATATGCTAACTATTATTTTATTTCTGTTGAGGCGGGTTAATTTATTTTTTAATCTGTTAAATCAGAATAATCAAATAAATAAGCGGTCTTATTAGTTTTTTTTGAATTTGTAACTATTATTGTAGTAACAAAAACTCAACCTATGAAAAAACTCACACTATTAATGATGGCCTTATCCCTGTTTGTTTTTGCGCAGGGACAGAATGTGCTGAAGGGAAAAGTAACAGATAATACCGGAAGCCCTATGTTTGGTGCCTCTGTTTATGAGAAAGGCACTACCAATGGAACTACAACAGATTTTGATGGGAACTATTCCATCAGTTACTCTAGTGCTGAGGCCATCATCGTATTTAGCACAATAGGATATGACAAAATTCAAATGAAAGCCGGTACACAAACGGAATTGAATGTGACGATGAAGCAGGGCGTGGAAATTGAAGCAGTGGAGATTGTTGGATCACGTAAGTTAAACCGAACCTCCACCGAAACACCTGTGGCAGTCGATATTATAGATACCAAACATTTGGTGAGTATAAGCGGACAGCTTGATGTAAACCAGTTGTTGCAATATGCAGCACCGAGCTTCAACTCTAATAAACAATCTGGCGCTGATGGTGCTGATCATATTGATCCGGCAACATTGAGAGGACTTGGACCTGACCAAACCCTTGTTTTAATCAATGGCAAACGCCGACACCAGTCTTCTTTAATTAATATTTTTGGAACAAGGGGACGCGGTAATACAGGAACAGACTTAAATGCAATTCCTGTTTCCTCTATTGATCACATTGAAGTTTTACGTGATGGTGCAAGTGCCCAATATGGTTCAGATGCTATTGCAGGGGTAATAAATATTGTACTGAAGAAAGATGTTGGTGAGTTTACTGGTGCCCTAAGCTTAGGCGTTCGCAATGCAAATCCGCCCTCTGAATTTGATGTTAAATCAACAAAAGATTATGATGGCGAAACAAGGCAACTTAGTGGAAATTATGGTGTAGGCTTTGGGGCAGGCGGATATTTAAACATGACAATGGATTATTTGAAAAGTGATCATACTAATCGTCCTGCGGATCCTGCTAAGTATCCTGGTGATATTTACCGCAATCAGTTTGGCGATGCTGCACGTGAAGACTTTGCTTTTTATCTTAATGGAGAATCAAAGGCAGGTGAAAACACCAATATATATTTCTTTGGTGGTTTCAATCACCGGTTCACAGATGCTTTTGCCTGGACAAGAGGCGCTGATGAAGATCGTAACATTCCTGAAATTTATCCTAATGGATTTGACCCACGTATTCAGTCTGTTATTTCTGACAAGTCTTTTTCCATAGGGGCAAAGTCTAAAGTGAAGAATTGGACCATGGATGTAAACAATACTATTGGCGCAAATAAATTTCATTTTTATGTTGATGAAACATTGAATGCGTCGATGTTACAAAAATCCCCTACCTACTTTGATGCAGGAGGATTCCAATTGTTACAAAACACGACGAATATTACTATGTCAAGGTTATATGGCGATATTTTGGAAGGATTAAATGTTGCTATCGGCGCAGAAAACCGGATAGAGAACTACCAAATATTTGCAGGAGAAGAGGGTTCGTATGCCAATTATGGCGGTCAATATTATACTGACGTGACAGACTCCCTTGGAAATGTGATAGGACAGGACTCTTCTTTGCGACCGGGAGGTTCTCAGGGGTTTCCGGGTTTTCAGCCCTCCAATGTAGTAAATGAATCTCGGACGAACATAGCAGCTTATGCAGATTTAGAATTGGACATTACCAAAAAATTCATGATTAGTTTGGCTGGCCGTTTTGAGAATTACAGTGACTTCGGTAGCACAGTGAATGGGAAATTCGCAACACGGTATAAAATAAGTAATGCATTTTCAATTCGTGCTTCAGCGAGCACAGGGTTCAGGGCTCCATCGCTTGCGCAGCTATACTATAATACCACTTTCACTGATTTTGTTGCCGGCGTAGCCACAGATAAAATTATTGCAAAGAATAATAGCCCTATAACACGCACTTTGGGTATACCGGAATTGAAGCAAGAGAAATCATTAAATCTTGCCGGTGGAATAACAGCAAAATTCAAAGCACTTACATTAACCGTTGACGGTTATTATATAAAGATCGATGATCGTATTGTACTAACAGGAGCATTCTACAGTGATGATCCTGATATTGGTGCTGACTTACAGAAATTGAATGTGCAGGCAGCACAGTTTTTTACAAATGCTGTGAACACAACAACAACAGGTGTTGATGCCGTTTTAAGCTACTTGCATGTTATCAATAACAAACATGAATTGAGGTTTTCATTAGCTGCGAATTTTAACGATATGAAAATTGATGACATCAATACCAATGAGAAGTTAGCAGGAAAGGAAGGAACTTATTTCGGGATTCGTGAACAATATTTTTTACTCGCTTCCGCCCCAAAAAGCAAGATAAGTCTTGGATTAGAATATTCGACCGGCAAATTTTTTTCCAATATCCGCCTCACATCATTTGGCGCTGTTGACCTGATTAACTTTTATGATAATGGAGATAATATTGTTGATGAGAATGTACCTGATGGATCAGGAGGTACTTATAGTGAATTGGATCATTACGATGCAAAATCAACTTTGGACGTCACCGTCGGATATAAATTCAAGAACCTGATATTATCTATTGGTGCAGCAAATATTCTAAATGCATACCCTGATCAGCAAAATCCGGGATATACTGAATCGGGTGGTTTGTGGGATGCAGTTCAAATGGGTTTCAGCGGACCATTTTATTTTGCGAAACTTGGATTTAAATTTTAGTTGTGAGCCGGTAGTTCGGAGTCCGAAGAAATTGTACACTGAACTCCGAACTACCTACCCCTAACTAATCTTCCATCTGCTTCATTACGAGCTGTGCAGTAGTTCTGCTGCGTTGCTCCAGTAAAATATCTCTGCCATTAGCTAGTTTTTCAATGGTGGAAGGGAAGTAATGGCGAATGGTATAAAGCTGGAGATCTTTATTGTACAACACTTTGAAATCTTTTTTAAGATCTTCAATAAGGTCGGGGAAATTTAACGGGTCATCATCAACACAAACTGAAAAACTGATTGCAGAATTTTGCATCAGGTTCATTTTAATGCCATGTTGTGCAAATGTGGCAAAGATGGAGCTTAAACTTTCTTCTGCAATGAATGAAAAATCCTTGGCGGAAATACTGAGCAGCACTTGTTTATTCTTAAAGATAAAAGAAGGTATCAGTGGTTTTGTTTCTATATTTTTTCCAATTATCGTTCCCTTTGATTCAGGAGAGATGAATGATTTAACATATAAAGGAATCCCTTTATTCTCCAGTGGCTTAATAGTTTTAGGATGTATTACGGAAGCACCAAAATAAGCGAGTTCAATGGCATCCAGGTAGCTGATCTGCTCCAGCTTTTGTGCATCGTTGAAATATTTAGGATCGGCATTTAAAACACCTGGGACATCCTTCCATATATATACCGCTTCCGCATCGGTGAGATAAGCTAGTATAGCAGCCGTATAATCAGACCCTTCGCGGCCTAAGGTAGTGGTGTAATTTTCAGAAGTAACGCCAATAAAGCCTTGCGTCACTACAATGGGGTTTGCATCTGTGATCAAAGGCAGCATTTTTTCCTTCACAGATGAACTGCTCTGTTCCCAGTTAATATTTGCATCGCGGTAATTATTATCTGTATGTAATGCATCTCTGATGTCAAACCAACTGTTCGAAACACCATGATCGTTGAGATAAGCACTAACAATCCGTGTTGAAACCAATTCACCGACCGATACAATCTGATCATATATAAAATCAAAATCTCGTTGTGGTTCTTCCAATACCCAATCCACTTCAACAAACAAATTGTTCACTGATTCATAAACAGGATGATGATGATCGGCAAATAGATCTTCTATAATATTGGTATGAAAGGTTTTTACATTCTTTAACAAGTCATGCGAAGTGGTTTCTTTTTTCATGTACGCATGCACAACCTTTTCCAACAAGTTGGTGGTTTTTCCCATTGCAGAAATGACAATAATGATTTGATCGCCGGCAAAACTTTTTAGGATTTTACAAACATTTTTTACTGCTGCGGCATCTTTTACTGATGCTCCTCCGAATTTAAATACTTTTATCATCAACGAATACGAATTGTTACGAATATACGAATGAATATTATTTTTCTTGATTCTTTTGTCTTTGTTCTTGCATCGCAATAATTATTTCATTAATCTGTTTTTTATTCAGCTTGCAATTGATCCATTCACTGTCGAATTCTGAGGGATATTTTTTGTAGAAATTGATGGCTGGGGCGTTCCAATCGAGGACTTGCCAGTGAAGCTGATTAGCTCCCTTTTGATTTGAAATATGAAGGACATTATCGAATAGTAATTTACCAATTCCTTTGCCACGCATTTTTTCTGTAACAAGAATATCATCAAGATAAATTCCTTTGCCTTTCCAGGTACTGTACTTAATAAAATAGATTGCCATGCCAACTACAGTATGATCCACTTCGGCTACATCGCATAAGAAAACCGGATTGATGCCAAAACCATCTTTAACCATATCTTCCACAGTATTTGTTACTTCCTGAGGAGCTTTTTCATATAATGCTAACTCTTTGATCAGCTCAAGCACAGCAGGCATGTCTTCTTTTTTCGCTTTTCTGATAATCACATTCATATGGCGAAATTAAACAATTGTCTGAACTATGATTTTTAGGATTAATTTGATTACATTGATTAAAAAGATGTAGCCCCTTACAATTATTAAATATTCATAAACACGTAGATGTATATTAACACATAGGAATACCAAGCCAATCTTTGTGTCTATGTGGTTCAAATATCAAGGATCATGAAAGAAAGATTTCGTTAGTATTGCGGAGGAATTACAGATATGAAACTGCATTTTAAAAAGACAGGAGAAGGAAAGCCGTTTATCATTCTTCATGGATTGTTCGGGTCGGGTGATAACTGGATGACATTTGCACGCGCTTTAGCAGAGGAAGGCTATTCCGTTTACCAGGTTGACCTTCGTAATCACGGTCATTCGCCTCATGCGGCATTGCATAACAACAAGGAAATGAGCCAGGATGTATTTGAATTGATTCAATCCAATAATTTGAAGGATGTTGTTGTATTGGGACATAGCATGGGTGGAAAGGTTGCAATGCAACTGGCTATTGATCATCGGGAAAGCATTGCTTCTCTAATCGTTGTTGATATATTACCCCACTATTATCCTGTTCATCATCGTACTATTTTAGATGCCTTGCTTTCTGTTGATATTGATCATGTTCAAAGCAGAGATGAAGCGGAGCAGCAATTGGGAATAAATATAAAGGAGCAATCTGCCCGACAATTTTTAATGAAAAATTTATACAGGAAGGAGGATAAGCATTTTGGCTGGCGTTTTAATTTAACTGTATTGAATGAACAGATTGAATCTGTTGGAGAAGCTGTGGAGAGTAGTATTGCCGTCGATCTTCATGTTTTGTTTATTAAAGGAGGTGATTCCAATTATATAAAGGAAGGAGAACTTATTGATAGTAAAAAAATATTTCCAAAAGCGGAATTAGCAATCATTGAAAATGCAGGACATTGGGTGCATGCAGATCAACCGGTGAAGTTGCTGGAAGTTGTTATGAATTTTCTTCATCGGCAAGAATAGTCACGCGCTGTAAGCGCGCGCCAGAAGGTTCCTGCTGAATGACAACTGGAGATTGAGAATTAATTTATTTCCACTGCAACGTAGCCAGCATGTGTTCTACATCCTCATGAATGAATTTAATTAAAGGAGCCAGCGAATCACTATTGGGAACACTGTTAAAATAAAGTGCTCCTCTTAAAAAGTGCTTGGTGCTGTCAGTCATATAAAATTGAATGGAAGAAGCAGCATCACCGCCAATATCATATAAAATACCTGAAGCATGATATTCATTGCTTATTAAATTTTCATTGATTGCATTTGCACGCTGTGTATGTTTATATACAAGTGTTCGTGCATCTTCCGTAAACTTATTGATATCACGCGAAACTTGTTTGTAACTGATATATATTTTCCCATTGAGTTTTGGGTAATCAATATACCACCAGCATTTTTCTGCTAAGCCGTTTGTATCGGGTATAGCGTCTGCCATTGTTGACATTTCAAAACTAAACGGACAGTTGGCAGGATCGAAAAGCTTGTAAGTATGCTTTGGCAAATCAATTCTGAGATAGCCGCGTTGGTGTGGAACGGTTGGTTCATCACAACCTGATATTAATAAAAGCGTAAAAAATATTGCAGGGATAATGGATGTTATTTTCACAATACAAAGAAAAGAAAAAGGGTGCCGAAAAATCAGAAGCCGGGAGATAATTTTATTGCTGTTGTGCTTTTATTTTCAAATTGATGATTCAGCCTCATCCTAGCCCTCTCCAATGGAGAGAGAATAGTCTCGCCCCTACATTTTTTAATAATCAAGTTTTGAATATTTAAGGGATTGGGGATGTTATTTTCAAAAAACAAAGAAAAGAAAAGGGCTACCAAAAAATCAGAAGCCGGAAGTTAATTTTAATGCTATTGTACTATTATTTTCAAATTGATGATTCAGCCTCACCCTAGCCCTCTCCCTTGGAGAGGGAATAGGCTATGCAGGGTCCACTCTGCCACGGCTCGACCGGAATGCGGATCCTGCGGTGACGGAAGTAGAGCCCACTCCGGCTGAAGAATCAACAACTTCCGGTGAGACTCCCGATAAGAGTGTCGCAAAAGCAGAGCCGGCAAAAGAAG
>JANOXC010000100.1:0-39109 GCA_031418215.1 Bacteroidota bacterium | reverse complement strand
TCTTTTGCAACGGCATCTTTATCTGCTTTCTCTTTTGCAGCAAGTGCCAAGGCCTCTTGTTTCGCCTTTTCATTTGCTGTGGCTATGGAATCGTTCTTTGCTTTTGTTGCTGCTGCTTTAGCTAAGGCATCTTGCTGTGATTTTTGTTTCGCAACAGCAACGGAATCTTGAACAAATTTTTCTCGCTCAATACGTGCCAGTTCTGCTTTTCTTGCAGCTTCTTTTGCAACGGCATCTTTATCTGCTTTCTCTTTTGCAGCAAGTGCCAAGGCCTCTTGTTTCGCCTTTTCATTTGCTGCAGCTATTGAATCGTTCTTGGCCTTATCTGCTGCTGCTTTAGTTAAGGCATCTTGCTGTGATTTTTGTTTCGCAACAGCAAGTGAGTCTTGTACAATTTTTTCTCGCTCAATTCGCGCCAGTTCTGCTTTTCTTGCAGCTTCTTTTGAAGCGGCATCTTTATCCTCTTTCTCTTTTGCAGCAAGTGCCAAAGCCTCTTGTTTTGCCTTTTCATTGGCTGCAGCTATTGAATCGTTCTTTGTTTTATCTGCTGCTGCTTTAGCTAAGGCATCTTGTTGGGATTTTAACCTTGCAGCATCTATTGAATCTTGTTTTGCTTTAGCTACTGCCAGTATTTCAATACGTTGCTTTTCTTTTGCTGCGGTGATGGAATCCTGTCTTACTTTTTCATTGACTTGAGCAATAGAATCCCGAGTAGCTTTCTCCCGCTCATTTTTTGCTAACAGTTCTTGGGCTAACTTTTTATCAGCCGCTGCAATAGAATCCATTCTTGCCTTTAAGGCTTTATCAGCTAATGCTGCAGCAGCAAATGCAGCTTGCTGAACTTTTGTGATTGAATCCTGTTTTGCCTTTTCCGTGAGCAGTGCTAACTGTTGTTTTGCTTTTGTTGCGGCCTCATCTGCCTTTCTTTTTGTTTCCGCCTGTTTAGCAACCTGATCAGCTGCGTCCTTTTTGACCTTCTCTATTTCTGTTTTCCTTGTTTCAGAATACTTAACATCATAATCAAAGTCGCCAAACTCTTCGCTGAATGCCAGTTTGGTAACAGGCTTATCAACATCCTTTGGCATTTCAGCACCTTCAGGTAACTTAAACAATTCAATCTTAAACTTAAACTGTTGAATTTGGTCCTTGTCGGAATCAGGAACATGTGTATCAACAGCAACCGTTTTGGTAATACATCCGGGTTTTGAAAAAATTACTAAATAATTAAACCCAAGATCAAGATTCAGTATAAATTTTCCGCCGGAAGATGACAATGCATTATCAGCGTTTTCATTTCCCTTCATTACTTTAATGTCTGCCCCCTCCATACCTTTTCCATCTTGCAAAACAGAGCCCATTATCTCAAGAAATCCTTTATCTTGAGCTTGAGTGGGTGTAACTTCGAAGGCAATAAACAAAACAAAAAAGAAAAAATATTTAATGGTTTTTATTGTCATGTAGTGTTTGACCTCTTTACGATTAATTATTTTCGAATGATTGTTAAAATTGATTTTCATGACTATGCAGTAACTGTATTAAAGACTGCCAGTGAGCGTTCCAGGCATTCATTTAGTCTTTCTTTATTCAAATTCAGTGAAACATTTTTGCTCTCTAAAAAATGAATTAGATTTTCTGTTGCCATGTTACCAACCAGTTCATCATTGGCCATTGGACAACCACCAAAACCCCTTATGGCAGCATCAAATCTTCGACAACCATTGATATAGGCGGCTTCCAGTTTCAACTTCCAGTTATCAGGAGTGCAATGCAGATGGGCACCGATTTCAATCCCTTCAAATGCTGGAACTATTTGTTGAAATAGCGAGGCAACCGTTTCCTTTGAGGCAAGGCCAACCGTATCGGCAAGCGAAATCGTTTTGATTTCCAATTCAGCGATTTTGTTAACCCAATTCATGGCAATTTCCGGTTGCCATTGATCGCCATAAGGATTTCCGAAAGCCATACTGATATATATAACAAGTTGTTTTTTATTTTTCAAACAAAGCTCCTGCAAGTCTTTTACCAAATCATAGGATTGGTCAATTGAACTGTTGGTATTTCTCATTTGAAACTTTTCGGAAATTGAAAATGGATAACCCAGATAGGTAATTTCATCAAATTGAACGGCATCTTCTGCTCCTCGCCTATTAGCTACTATGGCCAGTAATTTAGAATTGGATTTACCCAGATCAAGCTGACTGAACACAGCTGCACTATCGCGCATTTGTGGAATACTTTTCGGTGAAACAAAACTTCCGGCATCAATAGTATGGAAGCCTACTTTTAACAAAGCATTGATATATTCAACCTTCGTTTGAGTAGGTATAAAATGATGAAGTCCCTGCATGGCATCGCGCGGGCACTCCACTATTTTAATACTTGTTTCTTTCATAAAAAAATGATAAACTAATATATATAATTCCTATTTGATGATAACTCCATCGGCTTCAAACGTCAACTCCAAGCTTGGGTCATTAATTTTTGCAATCTCCTCTTCTGATTTCCCTGCATCTTCTGCATAATGACGTAACATTTCAACTGAAACAGTATCCATGTATGCCCTACCTTGCATCACCGCCGTTTTCCCACCGCAATCTTTAGGAACAAAAAAACCATAATCTTTAAAGGTCACCTTCATCACTGAACCATCTCCAAGGTCGATATTCATCCAGCAACCTTTTTTCTTGCAAGATTCCGTAATTTTACCTTCCACCTTTGCCTGCATTTCTGTTTTTCCATTCATTTCTGTAACCAACTGTGCAATGGGTATGCTGCCATTTTCATCAATATCAGCACCGAATTTGCTCGCTGCGTTTTTGTCGCTTTCTTTTACCTGTTCCTTATTACTGTTACAGGATAAGGTCAACCCAATTAAACCAATAATTATTAATAGTTGTTTCATAGCTATATGCTTTTTTTATTTAGAGGTGGCAAAATTAGAGTTAAAGCCTTAATTATTAGGTATTCAGAAGAGGTATTAGTGGTTATTTTTTAACAAAAACGAATAAACTATGGAAGATATTTCCCAAAAGCTAGATTTTCGGATGCCTATAACGCTTAAAATTCAAATCAATGGGTTGCTTTCAACCCGCTGCAAATGCGCTTTACAATGGAAGGACCCTCATAAATAAAACCGGTATAAACCTGCAATAAATCAGCCCCGGCTGCGAGTTTTTCATTAGCATGAGCTGCTGTAAAAATTCCACCAACCCCAATTATTACCAATTCACTTCCTGCTTTTTCCCGAATGAAACGAATAACGGCAGTAGATCTGTCTTTTAGAGGTAAACCACTTAGCCCTCCTTCTTCTTTCAAAAAAGCTGGATCATCAATTCCTTCCCTGCTGATAGTAGTATTGGTCGCAATAATCCCTGTCAACTTCACTGATTTAATTATATCAATTACATCATCAATTTGTTCGAAAGTCAGGTCGGGAGCTATTTTTAAAAGAATAGGCTTTGGGTTTGGCTTGGTAAGATTACTTTTTTGAATAGCCATCAATAATGCCGTTAAGGGTGCCTTTTCTTGTAAATCACGCAAACCGGGTGTGTTTGGAGAACTTACGTTAACAGCAAAATAATCAACAGAATTAAATAATGCTTCAAAACAAATGAGGTAATCATTAACAGCGTTTTCAATAGGTGTTGTTTTATTTTTTCCAATATTCCCACCAATGATAAGATTTTTGCTTTTTTTCCTAAGTCTTTTTACAGCGGCTTTTACACCACTATTGTTAAAACCCATTCTGTTAATTAATCCTTGATAAGCAGGCAATCTAAACATCCTTGGCTTTTCATTACCCTTTTGTGGCAAAGGTGTTAGCGTTCCAATTTCAACAAAAGAAAAGCCGAATAACGACAACTCATTAAAAAGCACGGCATCTTTATCAAAACCTGCTGCCAAACCTATCGGGTTACGAAATTGCAATCCCATTTTAGTAATTGGAAGCCTCTCATCTTTAAGCCAATATATCTTCTTTGTAAGAAAAGAAATTCCCGGAATGGCAAAAACAATTTTCAAAACACGAAAAACAAAATGATGTACCATTTCAGGATCAAAAAGAAAAAGCACCGGACGGATAATAAAACGATAAATCACCGGACAAATATAAATTATCCTCTGTTAAAATCAATTGTTTGTAAAATGTTAACTACCCTTAAATAAAGTTTAGACTAACCTAAACTTTATATTATATTTGCTGTGATTTTATAATCTATGCCAAACGAATTCACACATACCGAACAGAATTACCTCAAAGCGATTTATCATCTCTCCAACAGTGAAGACAATACAGCTTACACACAGGAACTGGCCTCAGCCATGTCAACCACGCCAGCATCGGCCTCTGATATGATAAAAAAGCTTGATGAAAAAGGCCTGCTTACCTATGTTCCCTATCGCGGCGCAAAACTTAATAAAAAGGGTGAGAAAACTGCACTTTCAATCATTCGCCGTCACCGGTTATGGGAGCTGTTTTTAACTGAAGTTTTAAAATTTAAATGGGATGAAGTGCACGCTATGGCTGAAGAGTTGGAGCATGTCAGCAGTGACTTGTTATTACAACGAATGGATAAGTTTCTCTCACATCCTAAATTTGACCCACATGGTGATCCAATTCCTGATGCGAATGGCAGGTTAACGGAAACAAATTTTAACTCATTGTCAGAATTTGCAAAAAATAAAATGGCGATTATAGCAGGTGTTAGCCAACACAGTGTTGATTTCCTGAAATACCTTGAACATTCAGGACTTGTGCTCAACTGCTCAATAAAAATTATCAGACGACATTCATTTGATAAAAGTCTTGATGTGCTAATCAATGGCAAAAAAAGTGTACATATCAGTCATCAAGTTGCCAAGCATATTCTTGTCAAGTTGAAAATAGCTGATAAACCTTAATGTTCATTAGTTTTTTAAATTAAATATATTATGTCACCTATTAAACCTACATCACCATCCCTTTCTGAGGTTAATGCATCCGTTGATACAACTAAAAGAATTGGTTTTCGAAGAAAATTGTTTGCTTTTATTGGTCCTGCTTACCTTGTAAGCGTGGGTTATATGGATCCGGGCAACTGGGCCACAGATATTGCCGGCGGTAGCCAGTTTGGTTATCAGTTGATCTGGGTTTTATTGATGTCGAACCTCATTGCACAATTACTACAATCTTTATGCATTAAACTTGGCCTTGTTCGCGGAAGGGATTTAGCACAAGCTTCACGGGAGTTGTATCCTAAAGCTGTCAATATTTTTCTGTATTTTTTAGCTGAAATTGCTATTGCAGCATGTGATCTTGCAGAAGTTCTTGGCATGGCGATAGCATTACAATTACTATTTGATATTCCTTTGCTTTGGGGCGTTTCCATCTGTATTCTTGATACATTTCTGGTACTTGTATTATTAAAGTACGGAATCAGGAAACTGGAAGCATTTATCATCAGCCTTGTTGCAGTAATAGGTATGGCTTTTTTCGTTCAAATGATCTTTGTACATCCTTCCATCACCGAAATAGCAGGAGGACTAATTCCTTCCATTCCTAATAGTTCAGCTTTATATATTGCAATTGGAATCATCGGTGCTACTGTAATGCCGCATAATCTATACCTGCATTCTTCGCTGGTACAAACACGAAAATTTGAACGAAACCCAATTGAAATTAAGAAAGCCATTCGATTCAATTTAATTGATTCATCTATTGCATTGAATATTGCCTTCCTGATCAATGCTGCAATATTGATATTGGCAGGAAGTGTGTTTTTTAAGAATGAACTTTTTGGTGTGGCTGATATTCAGGATGCACATCGATTGCTGGAACCATTGCTTGGAACGCGATGGGCCCCTATTCTTTTTGCAGTAGCATTATTATGTTCAGGACAGAGTTCAACCATTACAGGAACTTTGGCCGGTCAAATTGTAATGGAAGGATATTTGAACCTTCGCTTACAGCCATGGATCAGGCGACTAATTACTCGTAGTATTGCAATTATTCCTGCATTCCTTACAATTAGTATTTTAGGTGAAGATTCAACCGGAGAATTGTTGGTGCTTAGTCAGGTGGTTTTAAGTTTACAACTGGGCTTTGCAATTATTCCCTTGATACATTTTGTTAGTGAAAGGAAAAAGATGAAAGAGTTTACTATAAAACCATTAATCAAGTTTTTGTCATGGTTAAGCGCTATCATAATTATTGGACTAAATGTAAATTTAGTCATTAATCAAGTGGGTCATTGGATGCAACTATTTCCTGGTGCTTTTTGGCTGAACTTTATTGTTTTACCTTTAATATTTCTTTCTGCCTTTGTTTTATTATATATCACCTTCAATCCATTAATTAGCAGGAAGAGGAAAAAAGATATTTCTGTTCCTCATGGCGGATTTACAGAGTTGGGTCATCTACAACCACACCATTACCATCGTATTGCAATTGCATTAGACTTTACTGGCACCGACACTGAGGCCATCAGGCATGCATTGGCACAAGGCGGGAAAAAAGCGATATATAAACTAATACACGTAACGGAGACACCTGGTGCTTTCTTTTTAGGTAATCAAACAAGAGATATGGAAAGTGAACTTGATAAAGAGAATTTAAACAAATATGTAAATTACTTGCATGAAATGGGTTATGATGGAAGTGGTGAAATTGGTTTTGGAAATCCAAAGTTAGCAATCGTGGAAAAAACGATGGAATTTAATGCTGATCTTCTTGTGATGGGTGCTCATGGTCACCGATTATTAAAGGATATATTATTTGGAACTACGGTTGATGCAGTCCGCCATGCATTAAAAATACCGGTATTGATTGTCAGATAAAAGATTATTTTCCTATCAGGCCTCTTAATTTTGCAATTGTTCCATTCATCCTTAACCTTGTCATAAGAAAACTTTCATTAAAAATTTCGATTCTTGGTAAGGAATATCGACCAAATTTCTCTTTCACATAGATATTTTGCCCAACAGCAAGGCCTAACTTATAACCCGTCCGGTGAATTAAATTTTTTATTCTGCTGTTATTTCTTTTTGTTGAAAAGGAAACAGAGGAAGGTGTATTGCCGGTTTCTTCTTTAATCCTGATTGCACTATTCCGAAGGATTAAATCCAATTGTTCATCATCTTTATTTGAGACAGGCA
Organism: Bacteroidota bacterium; assembly: GCA_031418215.1. Lineage (GTDB taxonomy): Bacteria > Bacteroidota > Bacteroidia > AKYH767-A > OLB10 > JANOXC01. The sequence goes on along the minus strand of JANOXC010000100.1, from coordinate 31,978 downwards.
ATGATTCAGTTATTACATGTACCCCTATTTCCATGCCTTGAGCCTTCAAAAACATTATGTCTTCCCAATTCATCAAAATGTTATTCGGAATAACAACATCGCTAAATTGTGAAATATAAAAATCAATGATCTGCCAACGCTCATTTGCTTTAACTGATTGAAGATGCATTTTCAATTGTTTAGCATACTTCAAGCGCGCCTGAGGACTCTCCCATGAGGCTTTAATTTTATAATCCGTTTTTAAAATTGATTCGCTAATAGCCAATTTTACGGTCTTGGAAAACAAAAAATCAATTAAACTATTCCAGGGAGGCATGTTTTTATCCATACATTCCGGCGACACAAAAATGGTAGCCGGCATATCATATTTATTTAACAAAGGAAGACCGTATTCAAGAAAATCGCGATAATATCCGTCAAAAGTCAAAATAACTGGTTTCTTCGGCAATTTTAATCTTTCCTTAAAAAAGTACTCTTCCAGGGTAATTACAGAATAATTATTTGAAAGATAAATAAGCAGCTTTTCAAATAGCTCAGGAGAAGTAAATCTGCCAGGCATGTCAGCATAGGGACATATCCGTTCAAACAAAAAAATACGGACATTTTCTGTAGTCATAATCTTCTGCGAAATAAGCACATTTTGACCAATTCTTGTATTTCGTGGTAACCCAGTTAATCCGATATTTGCAACCAGCATTTTTATGGCAGATAAAGAGATCAATATTGTAAACCGCAGAGCATCGTTCAATTACTTTATCAGTTTAACGTACGAAGCAGGCATTATGCTGACCGGAACGGAAATCAAATCTGTGCGAGAGGGCAAAGCCGGACTTGGAGATTCCTATTGTTTTCTTAAAAATGGTGAACTCTGGATTAAAAACATGCATATCAGCGAATATGCTCCCGGAAGCTACAATAATCATATCCCGAAGCGGGAAAGAAAGCTGTTACTAAATAAAGTCGAATTACGAAAGCTTGCTTCAAGAGCAAAGGAAAGAGGCACTACTATCATTCCCGTAAGATTATATATTAATGAGCGGGGGTTTGCTAAACTGGAAATTGGTTTGGCAAAAGGAAAGAAAAAGTTTGATAAAAGAGAAAGTTTGAAGGAAGCGGAGGCAAAAAGAGAGATGAGCCGAGCGAAGAAGAATTATGCTTAATAAACAGTTCTGATTAATCAGTCCTAAAAAAATGATCATACTATCTTATTTATTGTATTATTTAGTCATCATGCCTATATCCCTCCTTCCATTCAGGGTATTATATATATTGTCTGATGGATTGTTTTTGTTGTTTTATTATATAGTTGGGTACCGTAAAAAAGTGGTAATGAAGAATATTAAAAATTCATTTCCTGAAAAAACAACCCTGGAACAAAATGAAATTTGTCGCATGTTTTACAAACATTTTTGTGATTTAATAGTTGAAAGTTTGAAGATTTTTACAATCAGCAATAAGGATGTCAACAAGCGAATGGTTTTTAAGAATCCTGAATTCATTCAACGATATTTTGAAAATAAACAAAGTATTATCATGGCAGGTGGTCACCTGAATAACTGGGAATTATTTGCTGTTGCTATTGATGAAGCCATTGGTCATCAGGCCATAGGTATTTATCAACCGCTGACAAATCAATTTTTTGATAAGAAAATGCGGGATACAAGAAGTAAATATGGCCTTCGGATGATATCAACAAAATCAGTTAAAAAGGTTTTAGATGAAGAAAAGGACAAAATCACCGCAATGATTTTCGCATCAGACCAATCACCTTCAAACCCTAATAACTGCTACTGGACAAAATTTCTTAACCAAGATACAGGTGTCTTATTTGGTGTAGAGAAATACGCCAAGGAATACAATTACCCCGTTGTTTATGGTCGTATAAATAAGGAAAAACGTGGATACTACAGTTATGAGTTTTTTGAAGTATGCGACAACCCTTCAAAAACTTCTTATGGGGAAATAACGGAAAAATTTACCAGCATGCTTGAAAAAGATATTATTGAAAGTCCGGCTTTCTGGTTATGGAGTCACAAGCGATGGAAACATGCCCGGCCACAGGGAAAATGATAACTTTATAAAGAGGAAAATTCTTTGTCGGTATAATATTAATCTTCCAACATTTCTATTTTTTCAAGTATCTCTTCAAAACGTGGTTCGTTGGAAAAGTCTTTTTTAATTTGTTGAATTAAAACTTGTGCGATCTTTAATTCCGTATTTCGTACCTCATTGTATTTATCCTCTGATACTTTGCTATGCTTTAACGCCATTGCTTTGAAATCATCAGCAATTTCAGTTAGAAAACTACGACATACAACTTCCATAACCGTATAAAGAAGATAAACCTCTTCACGCGATAGTGTTAGCATGCTGTTAACAGGTGCATTTTCAATTTTTACTGCAAACTGACCAACTTCTGTCTTATCGAGCAGTTCCAACATGTCTACCCGTCTGGCAAAATCATATCTATCCTGATAAAAAATATAATTGAATGAAGCCGTAATTGACTTAATAAATAACTTCAACTCCATGCCAATGGATATTTCAATAGATTCTTTTGATTGCAGGCTTACCATTTCACAATTTTTTTAATCCTCCTCTCAAGGGTATTAGATTTAAAGCCACAAATATAGACTTCTTTGCCCTTATCGGCATGAACATTGTTGCTGTTTCAACTGACAAATAGCCCTTAATAATTAATTAAAATGTTGTTAAATTCATGAACTATTGTCTTTAACTTTGCTATTAGTACAGTAATAACAATTCAAAACCTTACAATTCCCTTCAGTAACCTACGTTATTTATTGACGTAAAAGCCTGTTTAACAAAATCACAATGTCATTTAAACCAATTGATCTTTACCGGCTTTTTATACTAATGCCGCTGTTTTTTATTTACAGCTGTTCAAATGTGGAACCGGCTGCAGGGCAAGCCGTTAATTCTCCACAAACGCTTTTGATTAAGAAAGTTGTTGTTTCAATGAATGACACTTCTGTGATGTATTTTGTTAATGATGAAGCTTTATATAATGAAGGTTGGGACACACTTGCACAACCCGTGTTTTGGAAAAACGTAATGCGTTTATCTCCGGATTCAGCTATTGTTAATATTGCCGGCAACAGAGCACCCTTGGGAACTGTTGATTTTAATGTTTGGATGAAACAAAGCGAGAACGAGAAAAACATTTGTAAACAAAATTACTGCTGTATTAACAATATTGGAAGCTACACTGATTTGTTTGTAACCAAAGGGCGCAGGGATTTCTTTGAACATCGTAAATCATTGCAATCTGTAAGTACTGCGGTAAAAGCTTTTGCCAGAAATGGTGTTGACCCTTGGTATGCTGAAACAATCTTATTGATTGAAAGTCCTGGCAAGAGTGTGCAGAAATCATGGGCTGGGGCTCAAGGGCCTTTCCAGTTAATGCGTGATGTTGCAGTGAGATATGGATTGAAAGTAAACAAAAAGATTGATCAGCGGACTGACCTGGATAAATCAGCTGTTGTCGCTTCGCGATTGATTAGCTCAAGCTGCATTCCTAAAGTGAAAAAAATATTAGATTCCTTAAACATTTCCTACAATGAAACAGATATGTGGTTTCGTCTGCTCGTTTTACATGCCTATCATGCCGGACCCGGTAATGTAGCCTGTGCACTTTATAGTATTTCTCCAACAAAAGGTGGCAAAGAACTTATCCAAGAATTATGGCACACTGAATGTCGTGGATTTAAAAACGAATCTCAGAATTACTCTCAATTAGCTTTGGCTGCACATCTTTCTTTTAATGAGATATTGGGGAAAACTCGTGATACCGTGTTTTTAGTACAGGGCGACAGACAATATGCATTATACAAAAAGCAATTAAAAGGAAAGTCGCTTCCTGCTGAACTTTTAATGCAGTGTTTAAATACTTATGGAAATGATCTGGTTGATGGTGTTATTGATGCCGAAAACTATATCGGCCGAGTTAATAAACTAAAGAAGGAAATGGCAGTAACAGTTCCGGCAACTACTGAAACAGAATATCTTTATGTAAGCAATGAACTTTTACGTAAAAGAAAAGTAGATGATGCCATCAAGCTTTTACGATTTACGGTTGAGCAATATCCAAATTCTGCTTCCGTAGCTGATAGCCTGAGTAGGGCTTATAAAATATCAGGTAATGTTCTGTTGGCTAAGAAGTACGAAAGGATGTCAGTGGAACTTTCAAAAACCAATTCTCCTTAAAATTTCTTTTTTTCAGTGTTTTATTGCTTTGTACATAATGTTTTTATCTTTTAATTAAGCGGTATCGAGTACTTTTGCTCCTCATTTATATTTTATGAGCAGTCTCGAAGAAATCAAGAAGCGCAGAACATTTGCTATTATCAGTCACCCTGATGCCGGTAAAACGACACTCACAGAAAAGTTTTTACTTTTTAGCGGAGCCATTCAAACCGCAGGAGCAGTAAAATCCAATAAGATCAAAAAAAGCGCTACCAGCGACTTTATGGATATAGAGCGCCAACGTGGTATTTCTGTTGCTACTTCCGTTTTGAATTTTGAGTATAAAGATCTCTTTATTACCTTGCTGGATACTCCCGGTCATAAGGATTTTGCTGAGGATACCTACCGAACTTTAAGTGCCGTTGACAGTGTTATTCTAGTAATAGATTGTCAGAAAGGAGTTGAGGAACAGACTTACAAGTTGATGGAAGTTTGCCGCATGCGATCTACCCCGGTAATGATCTTTGTAAACAAGATGGATCGTGAAGGTCAATATCCTTTTGATTTGTTGGATGAACTGGAGCAGAAGCTGAAGATAAAAGTTCGTCCATTAAGTTGGCCGGTAAGTATGGGCAGTACATTTAAGGGAGTTTATAATTTATTTGATCAGAGCTTTTACACTTTCACACCTGGTACTGAAAAAAAACCCAAGGGTGTTCATATTAACGATATCAATGATCCCCTCGTTGATGAGATTGCAGGAAAATACACTGCCCAGTTAAGAGAAGATGTAGAATTAATTAATGGCGTTTATGGTGAGTTTGACAGAGCAAGCTATTTGAATGGTACTACTGCACCTGTATTTTTTGGAAGCGCCATCAATAATTTTGGTGTTCAGGAATTACTGAATACTTTTTGCATATTATCTCCTACTCCCGGGCCAAGACCTTCTGATGTCAGAATTGTTGAACCGACTGATAAAGATTTTACCGGCTTCATTTTTAAAATTCATGCAAACTTAGATCCACGTCATCGCGACAGGATTGCATTCTTACGTATTTGTTCAGGTAAATTTGAACGCAACCATTTTTATCATCACATGCGCTTGAATAAAGAGTTGCGTTTTACTTCTCCTGCTACTTTCCTGGGTCAGAGTAAAAGCATTATTGATGAAGCCTGGCCTGGTGATGTAATCGGACTCTATGATTCCGGTAATTTTAAAATTGGGGATACACTCACTGAAGGCGAGTCCTTGAATTTTCAGGGCATTCCTAGTTTCTCTCCTGAAATATTTAAAGAGCTAATCAATAATGACCCTATGAAAACGAAACAACTGGAAAAAGGTATCAACCAGTTGACAGATGAAGGAGTAGCTCAATTATTTACGCAGCATAATGGGAATAGAAAAATAGTAGGAACAGTTGGTGAACTTCAGTTTGATGTTATTCAGCACCGACTCGAACATGAATATGGTGCCAAAAGCCGGTTTAACATGATGCATGTTTACAAGGCCTGCTGGATTACTTCTAACAATGACGAAAAACTAGATGAATTTGTAAAATTCCGTCAGCACCAGGTTGCCACAGATAAAGATGGAAACCAAGTTTACCTTGCTGAGTCCCAATGGATGTTAGACCAAATGATTAAAAACCATCCTGATGTTCAATTCCATTTTACAAGCGAATTTAAACGTGCACAATTAGCATAAGGAAAATGAATTTCCGTTGTTCCAAATTCTGCATTCCCGTACTATTCTAACATCTTTCTGATATTGAGTTAAATTGATTTTTTTTACTAAATTTGAAAGGAAATCATTCATATCCCAATGAAAAAAGTACTAACCTTCCTATTCCTATTACCCTTCAGTGTCTTTTCACAAACATTTAGCACGAATACTATTGTGCATATTCCTGATCTCGGTGGACCTCAATATGACTCTTTAATTGTTTCAGGCTTGCCAACTACAATTGACTCAACATTTGGGCTTGCCGGTGTTTGTTTGGACATTAATCATACTTATGTTGGAGATCTTACCATCAGATTAAAATCACCTAATGGCAACAGCCTTTTCCTTGTTGACAGGGTTGGTGGAGGCGGAAATGATTTTTCCGGAACCTGCCTTGCTGAAAATGGCAGCAGTGGTTTAATTTCAAATGGGACTGCTCCTTTCACAGGAACCTACATTCCTTTTGAAACATTAAATCAATTAAATAATGGACAAGACCCAAATGGAACATGGTTACTTATTGTTGAAGATTTAGCATCTCAGGATTCGGGCGATGTAATCAATTTTTCTTTGACATTCAGTATTAATCCACCACCTAATCCCGGCCCTCCTCCTATCCTTTGTGCATTTTGTGATTGTCCTGGCGGTGTTCCACCCTGCGATTTACTTCCCGACATGACAGCTTCTGCATTAAGCATCAGCAAGAATATTAATAGCGTTACTCATCATTCCACTTTTGAAATTCCCGGTAACTTAAATTTTGATAATGCGACGCCAAATATTGGTTGGGGACCAATAGAGATTATTGGTGTTGACAGTTGTTATTGCGGAACTACGCTTGTTCCCTGCACTACAAGCACTTGTCCAAATGGATTGCAGGTGAAACAAGTTGTACATCAGGTCATCTACCATAAGCCTGATGCATCTGATACATTAACTTCTTACGAGCGAACAACAGGCTTTATGAGTTATCACCCTCAGCATGGCCATATTCACGTAGATCATTGGGGAGATTTTACGTTAAGAACGGCTACAGCTAATCCTGATGCCACCACTTGGCCGGTTGTCGGAACCGGATCAAAAATTAGCTTTTGTCTCGTAAACCTTGGCACCTGCGATGGACAACCTGGATACTGTGTCGACACCAATGGAAATGTATTAAACAATGCAAGCATACCTAACGACGGTTTTGGATTTTATACAGGTTGTGGAGATCACCAGGGAATATACGTTGGCAGCCTTGATATATATTCTTCCTCATTGAACACGGGAATTGATCTTACCGGTGTTTGCAATGGCAACTATCATATTGTTTCCATTACTGATTCTGCAAATAATTTTCTTGAAACGAATGAATTAAATAATTGGGTGGCTGTTCCTGTTACATTGTATAAGCAAGATCCAACTGCAAATTTTGTAGTAAAAAAGAAACAGTTATTACAGGTTATCGACAGTGCAACCAACCTTTTTAATGTTACTTCCTATTCTTGGGATTTTGGCGATGGCTCTCCATTGGTTTTTAATACCAATCCGGTTACACATAACTTTCCTTCATCGGGTACTTATGCTGTCACTTTAACTGTTATTTCCCCTTGTGGCATCGGTACTTTTATCAAAACAGATTCAGTTACTGTTATTGCAACAGGTGTTAATGCTTTAACAACTAATGATGTATTAATGACTGCAACACCGAATCCGGCTAGTGAAATTATTGATGTCAACTATAAATTACCACAAACAGCATTTACAAGTATTGAATTATTTGATATCACAGGGAAACGTATTTTATCTTTTGTTAATGGCAAGGAGTTGCAGGGTTTGCACAGCTTCAAAATCAACATTAAAGATAATGGTATTAAAAACGGGACTTACCTCCTCCAATTAATAACAGGAGAAAGCAGGTTTGTTCAAAAAATTGAAGTTCAATAATAAGATTGATTTAAAATAAAAAAAGTCTTTAAATATTATTGTCAGAATTTGTATAATGATGTGCAAGCAAAAGTGATTTGTAAATCAATCTTTTTTTCCAAAAGCAAATTCTAAAAACATGGGCATTACATCACCCCATGTTTTTTCATTGTGTAAGCCATTCGCTACTTCCACATAATCAATTTCCTTTTTCATCTTATAACCAATTTGCTGCAACTCGTTTATAAGATCAAGCGTATCATCTATTGAATCTATTAAACCGTTACTATTTCGATCAGCCACTTCATCATGGGTTCCGCATTGAAACCATAATCGTAAGCCTTCCCGTTTCCTGCTATTGCGAATCATGTTATGCGCAATTTTATCGGTTGCATCGTTATAACCATCTTTATAACCCTTGCTTCTCCACCATAAGGAACCGGAAAAAACACCAACACAACTGAACAAATGAGGATTATTCCAGGCAATATCTAAAGCTGATAAACCGCCAAGCGAAAAGCCGGCTATTGCTGTGTTTTCAGCGCCAGTTTTTACCCGAAAATTTTTACTAATCAATGGCATTAATTCATTGGTCAGGAAACGGGAATACTTATTGGCCTTTCCACCTCTGTTCTTATAATCCGGTGTTGCACCAACACCATATTCCTGCATCCTGTTTTGTGCATAAATGCCAACAATTATCAATGGGGGAATGACATTTCGGTGATAACAATCAAGTAATGCTTCACGCATCTTCCCGGCTTTTAATGATTGGCCGTCGTTTATATATAAAACAGGGAATTGGTGGCCAGTTGCTTCTTCATACCAAGGGGGTAATAATACTTCCATTTTTACCCTGCGCTTTAAAGCAGCTGAATAAAAATCATCAATTGTAACTGCTTTAATAATTGCCTCTTTCTTCAGTTCTGGGCCCGTCCCGGTATTTTGCTTTTTCGTCACAGCTATCAAAAGTCTCCCTTTTTATTTAGAAAGCAAAGATATATTTCATTGTAAAGTCATCACAATTTCAAAAAAGTATTTAATAACATTTTGCATACCATTTTAAAAAATGATAGATAAATTTACTTAGAAACGGCTTGTAATGGCAGTTCTCCTCTTTCAATTTGCCGAACGATATTTTCAATCATGGCATCTTCATCCTGCGGACTATATTCAGTCTTTAAATTTTCACCAAACAAACGCGCAAGGCTTTGCCAGAAAAATGCCTGGAAGGAACCGCGCAACTCTTTGACCAAATAATAGGATGTGCTTCCTGTTTCTCTATCAATTAATTTAATAAGAATTCTTCCTTGTGTAATGGTGAGGTTTTTCAAATCTCTTTCAAAATCCTGCTTTAATTTCTTCTCCGTTTCCTTAATGAATTTTTTTCGAGCTCGTTCTGATGAAATTTTTGCAATGCTGTCATTAATGTATTTTAACTGTACTGACGCTAAACGGGCATAGGGATAAGCCCTTAACACATCTCTCCTGAGTTTTATATATGCTTTTAACTTAGCTGCTGCTTCAGGTGAAAGCGTAGCAATTATTTCTACGGGAGCTAAATTTACCAATGGAACTGTATCACCATCAATGATGGTTGCAAGTGTTTTGGTTACACCATTAGGCATCACCAACTGGGCTCGGCCGGTGAAACTTACAAAAGTTAAAATAAGAAATAGGTTTATGCTTTTCAATACAGAATGCTATACACTGTTTGATTCAACTTTTAAGCCAAACTCAGCAATTGACTATTGATTATCGGTTTTGTTTCCACTTGGAAAATTCCGTTACTGTTTCATTGTTGTTTTTCAAAAGTGGTTTTAAAGCCATTTCATGAAGACGGGCTGCGACTATTCCTGCAATCATTAGTTCACTTTCATCGCCTTTACTAATCAATTTTTCCGGTGTAAAATACTTGGTGATAAAATGTGTATCAAAATGACCAGACCTGAATGCTTCATGTTCCATTACAAAACGACAAAATGGTAATGTTGTTTTAGGACCAACAATAATATATTCATCAATTGCGCGAATCATTCTATTAATAGCTTCCAGCCTGTTGCTACCATAAACAACAAGTTTCGCAATCATCGGATCATAGTAAATCGGAATATCCATTCCCTCTTCATAACCATCATCTAATCTAACACCCGGTCCTTGAGGTCTTACATATCTTTTCAGTTTACCTATATCAGGCAGAAAATTATTGGAAGGGTCTTCAGCATAGATTCGGGCTTCAAGCGCATGTCCGCTTATATGGAGATCCTCTTGTTTGAAACTAAGTTTTTCACCTTCTGCAATCTTAATTTGTTCTTTTACAAGATCTAATCCTGTAATGAACTCCGTGACCGGATGTTCTACCTGCAATCGAGTATTCATTTCCAGAAAATAGAAATTTTTATGTTCGTCCAGTAAAAACTCAACAGTACCTGCGCCAATATAATTGCAAGCCTTTGCAACCAATACAGCACAACGTCCCATTTCAGCTCTAATTTCAGGCGTTAAAACAGTAGATGGTGCTTCTTCTATTACTTTTTGATGTCGCCTTTGAATCGAACATTCACGTTCAAAAAGATGCACAATATTACCATGTGTATCTCCTAAAACCTGCATCTCAATATGCCTTGGCGAGCTGATATATTTTTCAATAAATACAGACCCATCACCAAAAGCAGAAGTAGCTTCATTTACCGCCATCTTAATCATTTCAGCAAATTGATCCGGCCTTTCGACTATTCGCATACCTTTTCCTCCACCACCGGCTGAAGCTTTTATTAAAACCGGAAATCCAATCTCTTTTGCAATCTTCTTTGCTTCTTCTACATCAGCTAATGCATAATCGGTACCTGGGACTAAGGGGATATTATACTTTTTGGCCGCTTCCTTAGCAGATAGTTTACTTCCCATCATTTCCATGGCCTCCGGGCTTGGGCCTATTAAAATCAAGCCCTTTTCTCTCACTCTTCTGGCAAAAGCTGCATTCTCAGATAAAAAGCCGTAGCCCGGATGAATGGCTTCAGCACCTGTCTGAAGTGCAGCTCCAATTATTTTATCAATTACCAAATAACTCTGTGAAGCAGCCGAGGCTCCTATATATATTGCTTCATCTGCATAACGAACATGAAGGGCGCTCCTGTCAGCATCAGAAAATACAGCTACTGTTGAAATACCCATTTCACGGGCGGAGCGCATAATCCTTACTGCAATCTCACCACGATTAGCTATTAAAATCTTTGAAATTTTCATATTATGCAGGCTTATTGACGATTTGGTTAACTATACAAAAGTAGTATTTTCAGAGGTAAAACAGGCTTAACTTTAAAGCACCTTTAAACAATTTCCCAAAAAGTTATTAAGCATCAGCTAATTTATACTAACCTCACTAACAAGGATAATACTATTGTCAATAAAGCACATAGGAATAATTTTAAGCAAGATAAAACACGTCAAAAACTCGAAGTATTTAAAAAAATCGTTTATTTCTTCTCAGGAACGGTACCAAAAACATAATCCCACATTGGCACACTTACACCAAAATAACTATTCTCATCTTTATAATGATGTAATGCATGATGTGTCCATAAAATTTTTAGAAAATTACGAGGCGGTGCAAAACGATGAACAGAATAATGAATAAAAAGATAAACACAATATCCAAGTAAAAATCCAGGGAAGAAATACAAAACCAAGTCACCCATGATCAATTTAAAAATGCCATAAAAAACAAGTGCGATACAAATAGAAATTACAGGTGGCATTGCCAGTCTGTCTTTATCGCGGGGATATTCATGATGAACTCCATGTATTTTATACTTTACAAGTTGTTGCTTTTCTGTTTTGGGCTCAAAATGAAACAAGAAACGGTGAATTAAGTATTCTACAAATGAAAAGGAGAAAATTCCCAATGGAATAAAATAAACCATGCGCCAGGGCGCGTCCATATTTATATATAATGTATAATTAACAATTACTATTGCGGTTACAGTATACAAAACTATAGGAACTAAAAAATGAGTTCTTGTAAGGGCCTCGAAAAATTTATTGTGAAATAAGGCCGTAGTACCTTTATTCGAAATTTTATAATCTCCCATGATATAATTAATAATTACGTTGCAAATTTATAATAAATGAGACTATTAATAACAAAAAAAGTATGATTAAAATCAAGTTTTAAAACATTTAATTTGCCTTATCACCCAATCATTTTCCTTTTTGCACCTGCATGCCTATTAGCCGGTAACAAAGCTTTGCAAGCAAGTATTCACTTAAAACATTTCCGCTAATTGGGGCACATTCCACGATATCGAAGCCAATAACATTTTTTCTGTCAATTACCTTTTGTAAAAACTCAATAGTCTCATCCCAGAATAAGCCGCCCGGTTCAGCAGTACCAACTGCAGGAACAATGGAAGGATCAAAGCCATCGGCATCAATGGTGATATAAACTGTATCATTTAAAGTATTGATAGCAGCATCCATCCAGCCCTTATTTCTCCGGATTTCATGTGCGTAAAACGTATGGATGTTACTTGAATTATTACTCAGCTCAGCTTCCGGCTGACTAAGTGCACGGATTCCAATCTGTGTGAGCGGCACATCCAACTCATGCACCCTAGCCATTACAGAAGCATGGCTGTATAAATTATCATGATACGAAAACCTTAAGTCAGCATGTGCATCGAGCTGGAGGACTGACATGTTTTTGTATTTCTTTAAATGCGATTTAACAAGACCAAGCGTAACTGTATGTTCAGCACCAAGTGATACCACAAACTTATTGTCATTTAACAATTTGTCGGTGCTTTTTTCAATGTAATTAACAGCTTCCTCATTTTTCTTTTGATGAAAATCTAACGGTATTAATGTTGCAATACCACACTTTTTATAGATTTCCGAACCCAGCATCTCATCATAAAATTCCACAAAATGGGAAGCTTGCAAAATTGCTTCCGGTCCCTTATCAGAACCGCTTAGGTAGGAAGAGGTGTATTCATAGGGCACAGACTGAATAACCACTTTCGATTTTTCATAGGTACAAAAATCAGGTTCAGTAATGCCTAAAAAGTTTTTCTCTGAATCGTAAAAATCCATGTTAATTTAATTGTCGTTTAAAAAAAAATTGCAATGAAGAATTTTGAAATTGAATAATCAAATATTATTGAATTAATTTCTTCACTAAGTCGGCTGCTTCAATCAATTGAATGGCAGAGAAAACTTTTAATCCACTTTCATCAATGATCTTTTTACCTTCTTCAGCATTGGTACCTTGCAAACGAACAATGATTGGGAAAGGAATGGCCCCGATATTTTTATAAGCATCTACAATTCCCTGCGCAACGCGGTCGCAACGTACAATTCCACCAAAAATGTTAACGAGGATTGCTTTCACTTTGACATCTTTCAAAATAATTCTGAAGGCTGCTTCAACCCTGGCTGCATTGGCTGTTCCGCCAACATCAAGAAAATTGGCAGGCTCGCCACCGGCCAACTTAATTATATCCATTGTAGCCATTGCCAATCCGGCGCCATTCACTATGCAACCTACATTTCCATCAAGGTTTACGAAATTCAGGTTGTTTTCACCGGCCTCAACCTCTGTTGGATCTTCTTCTGAGATGTCGCGCATTGCTGAATAATCAGGATGGCGGAATAAAGCATTTTCATCAAGGCTAACTTTGGCATCAACGGCAATGATTTTATCATCCGATGTTTTCAGCACAGGATTGATCTCAAACATGGATGAATCCGTTTGGTCAAAAGCCTTGTATAAAGCCGATACAAATTTTGTCATTTCTTTGAAGGCATTTCCGGAAAGGCCAAGATTGAAAGCAATTTTTCTGGCCTGAAATCCCTGCAAACCTACGCTGGGATCAATTTCCTCTTTAAAGATTTTCTCAGGTGTTTTAGCCGCCACTTCTTCAATATCCATTCCTCCTTCTGTTGAGTACATGATCATATTACGACCTGTTTGCCTGTTCAGCAATACACTCATATAAAACTCAGCAGTTGGAGAAGGCCCCGGATAATAAACATCCTGTGCTATTAATACTTTATGCACTTTCTTACCCTGAGCACCGGTTTGTGGTGTAACCAGGTTCATACCAATGATTTGAATGGCCCTTTCCTTTACTTCATCCAGCGATTTGGCAAGCTTCACTCCACCTCCTTTTCCTCTTCCACCGGCGTGAATCTGTGCTTTTATTACCCACCATTTTGTACCTGTTCTTTCCGACAGTTCGCGGGCTGCTTCCACTGCACGTGCCGGGGTATCGGCAACAATCCCTTCTTGTATGGCAACGCCAAAACTTTTTAAAATGCTTTTACCCTGATACTCGTGTATATTCATAATTATTTTGGATGAGGTGCCAAAAATAACGGATTGTAGAATTGAACGCCAGAAATTATGAATATTAAAGTAAAATGGCTTTTACAAAACGAGGATTACCAGACATGTCGTTGATTATTTTAACATCTGAAAACCCTTGCATTATCAACAACTGCTCAACATTTTCAGCCTGGTTTTGGTTAATCTCAAAATAAATGGAGCCGTTTTCTTTTAAAAAGGAAACGGCAAAAACACCAATGGCCCTATAAAAAAGTAACAAATCATTATCAGTAACAAATAAAGCTTCCAGTGGTTCAAAAGAAGTAACATTCATTGCCATGCTGCCTTTTTCTGATTCGCCGATGTATGGAGGGTTGCTCACGATAACATCAAACTTTTCATACGTGCTGATAAAATCCTTGTGAATATGATAGTTTAAAATATCCATCCGATGGAAATTAACTGCTAGCAAATGATCATTTGCGTTTTGTATTGCAATATCAATTGCTTTTTCAGAAATATCAACTCCTGTAATTGCAGCTAGCGGGAGCAGCTTTTTCAAACCAATAGCTATACATCCACTTCCGGTACCAATATCCAGAAATCTCAAATTTTTCTTTTTTACTTCTCCGGCAATAAGGTGTACAAGTTCTTCTGTTTCAGGCCTTGGAATTAATACATTCCTGTTGACTTTTAAATTCATTCCACAAAACCATGCTTTGCCAAGGACATACTGTATTGGTTCGCCTTTTTCAAGTCTGATGAGGGTCTTGGAACAATTTTGAAATTGCGTTTCTGTGACCTCGTCTGCTCTGGAAGTTAACAGATTCCCAGGAGAAAAATCAAATATTTCTTCAAAAACCAGACGGCAGACAGCACCGGCCGCTGACTTATTATAATGTGGTGACAATTGATCTAAAAAATAATTTTCAAGTTCGTGTATTGTCATCCGTTATAAGTTACCATGACTGTTGCATCAATTTTAAAAATCTATTCCATTGAATTGCAAAGATGGAAAGTTGGAAGGATTATTTATCATTTAGTGTGGAAAGTAAAATTAATTTTGCCAACCCAATGAACCACCAACAACTAATGTTTCGCTGCCTTCACCTTGCTCAATTCGGGCAGGGAATGGTAGCCCCAAATCCAATGGTTGGTTCATTACTCTTATATGGTGATAAAATTATTGGGGAAGGCTGGCATCGTGCATTTGGGGAGGCACATGCAGAAGTGAATGCCATCAATGACGTAACCGAACCTTTCCTTTTAGCAGCTTCCACATTATATGTTAACCTGGAGCCCTGCTCTCATCATGGTAAAACACCTCCTTGTACCGATTTCATTATTAGTAAAGGAATTAAAAAAGTGGTGATTGGTATGATTGACCCTTTTGCAGCGGTAAATGGCAATGGGGTACGTTTGTTGAGGGAGGCCGGCATTGATGTAACAGTTAATGTTTTAGAAGCGGAATGCAGGGAACTAAACAAACGTTTCATTACCTACCAAACGGAGAAAAGGCCATACATTATTTTAAAGTGGGCACAAAGTGCTGATGGTTATATTGGACGATCAGGAAAGCGTGTCCACATTAGTAACCCATTGAGCCGCGTGTTAACGCATCAATTAAGAAGTACATCTTCTGCTATCCTTGTTGGAACGAATACGGTACTAGCAGATGATCCGCAATTGAATGTGCGACATTGGTTTGGAAAAAATCCTTTACGTGTGAGCATAGATAAAGAAAAGCGAATTCCTGCCCGTGCCAAAATACTTGATGGCAGCCAGGAAACACTTCTTTTCACTTTTGAGGAAAACGCCTTATTGCCGAATGTTGAATATGAAAAGTTAGATCCATCAAATTCAATTCCTGAACAAATTATCAA
Organism: Bacteroidota bacterium; assembly: GCA_031418215.1. Taxonomy (GTDB): domain Bacteria; phylum Bacteroidota; class Bacteroidia; order AKYH767-A; family OLB10; genus JANOXC01. Next base: position 15,930 of record JANOXC010000100.1, on the reverse strand, counting down.
GAGCTTGTATAAACGGAACATACGATGTGTATTAATTGAGGGTGGAACTTTTACGATTGAAAGTTTTTTATCAATTGGTATGTGGGATGAAGCCTTTGTATTTCATTCGCCTCAATTGCTTCTAAATGGTGTAAAAGCTCCTGAGTTAAATTTATTTTCTTTCAAGGAAGAGCAGATTGGAGATAACCGTTTACAAATTTTTAAAAGATAATCGGTGAATACAATTGGTCTCTTGCTTATGTTATTAACTGCTTTAACAGCCACACTGCTGTACGTAATCTTAAAGTATTTTTCAAGATTCAACATCAATAACCTTTATGCCCTTTCCTTTAACTATTTAACAGCTGCAACCATTTCATTTCTTATGAATTTTGAACAGAGCATAAATGCACTGCCTTCTTTTCATGAAATATTTTTACCATGCTTTTTGACCGGCCTTCTGTTTATTTTCGTTTTTTACACTGCTGCAATTACCACTGCTAAGCATGGACTTGCCATTACTTCCATTGCAGGTAAAATGTCGATGGTAATTCCAATTGCGGCAGGATTTATTTTTTATGATGAATTAATAACTTCCTTAAAAGTGGTTGGCGTTATAATTGCGTTGGTTGCGGTTTATGTTTCAAATAACAAGGTAGATAAAAATGGAAAGTTCAGCTTAAGCTTATTGCCATTCCTCCTATTTATTGGAAGCGGAATGGTTGACACTGCTGTTAAGTTCGCTCAACATTTTTATATCACAGATTCGAACCGGCAACTTTTTATTAGCAGTTGCTTTGGATTTGCAGGTCTCTTCGGTTTGGCTGCAACCAGTTATCAGGTGATCGTAAAAAAAACAAGGCTTACATTTAGAAGCATCATTGCAGGAGTAATTTTAGGAGCGGTAAACTATTTATCATTGGACTTTCTCATACGCTGTCTTGCTTTACCGGGTGTTGAAAGCTCAAATGTCTTTGCAATGCTCAATATGATGGTAGTTATTTTATCAGCCTTATTCGCCTTCCTTCTTTTCAAAGAAAAGCCCAATAAAGCGAATGTTTCTGGAATTATCCTTGCTATTATTGCCATCACAGTACTCTCTTTGTAGAAAATAAATACTGCCATTTATTATTCATCTTCCTTTGCATATCGTAAATTCAATAGCCTCTTTAAGTTAAAGTTGAAATGATTACTGACGAATTTAGAACCATTCTTGAACCATCTCAAGGCCTTTATAAAGACCGTGGCAGTAAGTTTCTTTCCTTCGCTTACCCGATCAGTAATGAGGAAACAGTTAAAGAATTACTTCATCAGGTTAAGAAAACCCATTATGAATGCAATCATCATTGCTATGCCTTCCGTTTAAATCCTGGTGGCAAAGTTTACCGAAGCAGCGATGATATGGAACCATCAGGAAGTGCGGGCAAGCCTATTCTTGGTCAATTACTTGCACATGAGCTGACCGATATTCTAGTAATAGTAGCACGTTATTTTGGTGGAAGCCTGTTGGGTGTTCCCGGATTGATCAATGCTTATCGCTCTGCTGCCTATGATGCCATTCAAAATGCAAGCATTGTTGTTAAGACTATCAATGAGTCATTCGAAATAACTGTTCAATATGAGCACTTAAATGTACTTATGAGTATTCTTAAAAACGAATCTGTTCATATTATAAAGCAAGAATTTGGCGATCCCGCTTATTTTCAAATTGCCGTGAGAAAAAGCAAAAAAAATGAACTGATAGAAAAGCTTACCAATAACCACAGATTATCTTCTTATTTGCAGATTAAGTAAGATTTCACAATGGAATTCAATATTAACCAATAAGAAACTGAAATTTAACGATATTAAAATGTATCAACTACTCAAAGATCTTTGCAATATTCAAGCCCCTTCAGGTAATGAGCAACCTATGTCTGACTTCCTCCTGAACTACATCAATCGGGAAAAATCGTCATGGAAATCAATGCCTGAGGTTTTTCAAGGACCTGATTTCCAACATTGCATCGTACTGGCATTTGGAAAACCACGCACTGCTGTTTTTGCTCATATTGATAATATCGGCTTTACTGTAAGATATGGAAAGGAACTAGTTAAAATTGGAGGGCCACGAACTTCTACAGGTTTTGCATTAACAGGAAGTGATAGTCAAGGCCAAATAGACTGTAAACTCAATGCGGATGAAGAAGGTCTTCTGAAATATGATTTTCACAGGGAAATTGAGAGAGGTACGAACCTGAGTTTCAAGGCTGACTACAGAGAAGATGAAACAGCTATCCAGTGTGCCTACATGGATAACAGGCTGGGCGTTTTTACTGCCTTGCAGCTTTGTGAGACAGTTGAAAATGGCGTAATTATTTTTTCCTGCTGGGAGGAACATCATGGGGGCTCTGTGCCATTCCTTGCCAAATTTATTTATGATCGTTATCAGATCAGACAGGCCCTTATTTGTGATATAACCTGGGTAACGGAAGGTGTTCCCCATGGTAATGGTGTTGTTGTTTCATTGCGTGATTCCGGAATTCCCAGAAGAATTTACGTCGATAAAATAGTAACCATCCTGAAAGATGCAGGCGTACCGCACCAGCTGGAAATAGAAAGTAGTGGCGGCAGCGATGGAAATGAGCTACAACGACAGCCATACCCAATAGACTGGTGTTTTGTTGGAGCCCCTGAAGATTATGTACATACACCCGATGAAAGGGTCTATAAAAATGATATTGACGCTATGCTAAAAGCCTATCAGGTATTGATGAAGCTATTATAACAAGAGCCAATTGATCAAGGAGAAAAATTCTTTCAAAATCACCTACAAGTAAAATTTCTTCATGCTTTCCAATACGTCTTGCGGAGCCTGACAAGGCTTTCCTGTATTTTTATTGATGAAGACAAGGGTCGTAGAAGCCTGGTTAAGTAAAACTCCCTCCTCATTAAAGGTCTCATACTCAAAAAAAATTCTTGCCTCTGGCAATGACGGTATCTTCACCTTTACCGTTAATAAATCATCATAATAAGCTGGCTTAAAATATTTTATTGAAAAAGTAAGCACAGGCAACATCACCCCTTCTGCTTCCATCGCCTTATAAGTAATGCCTAATGAACGCAGTGACTCCACCCTTGCCACCTCGAAATATTGAGCATAGTTGCCATAGTACACATAACCCATTTGGTCTGTTTCAGAGTACCGCACCCTTATTTGAATCTCAAATTGAAACATATTTTGCATTTAGGAGCAAAGTTGCTTAAAAAAACTTTAGTTTGATTTTAATGATTTCCTGCCTGAATTACGGATTTTACTATTATCATTGCATAACGCTAAAGCATTTTATTTTTTTTATTCATGATTAGCAATTATTAAAATAAACAAGATTCTCCTCTGAAAATGATGTCGGAAACACAGTTATTTCAAATATCACTTTCCATTTAGTGCAAAAAAAAAATGAATACTCCAAACTTTATCTAAAAAAAATATTCTATGAAACACTTCAAAAAAAATATTTAATTTTACAAGAATTGTCGAAAAGTTTTCAGAGGAAAACATACCTCTAAAAAAAAGTTAGAAAACAAGACAAAAAAATTTTTTTTTAATTTTTTTTTACACAATATTTGCCACCGCGCGTCAGTAATTCTTCTATCACCACACATTAAGCGAAGTTTTTCTAAAAGATTTTAATTATTTGTCGAGTAAAAAATATGCAGAAAGAAAAGGAAATAAACCTACCAACCACTACCAAGACATCAGAAGAAACTTGGAATAACTGTCTCAATTTAATCAGAGATAATGTTAGTCCTCATAATTTTAAAACATGTTTTGAACCAATTAAAGCTGTAAAGCTTGATGCATTTACATTAACTATTGAAGTCCCCAGTCAATTTGTATATGAATGGTTAGAGGAACATTACATTGGTTTATTGCGAAAAACAATTAAACACGAATTGGGAATTGATGGCAGACTTGAGTACTCCATAGTCATGGAAAATGCACTCAATAATGCTAAGCCTTACACTGTTAAGTTTCCGGCCAAGAGCAGTAACTCATTAAAAAACCCTTCTGTTTCTGTTCCTGTAAATATTAATACTGGCATTCGCAATCCTTTTATTATTCCCGGATTGAAAAAGATTGATGTTGATTCACAACTCAATCCTAATTATTCTTTCGAAAATTTTATTGAGGGAGATTGTAATAGATTGGCGCGTTCAGCAGGCTTTGCTGTAACGCAAAAGCCCGGTGGCACTTCATTTAACCCACTGCTAATTTATGGCGGTGTAGGCCTTGGAAAGACGCATTTAGCGCATGCCATAGGAATTGAGATTAAAAATAATTTTCCAAATAACACTGTATTATATGTACCTAGTGATCGGTTCATGCACCAGTTTATTGACGCTGTAAAAAATAATTCAACAAATGACTTTGTTCATTTTTATCAAATGATTGATGTATTGATCATTGATGATATTCAGTTTTTTGCCGGTAAAGACAAAACACAGGATGTTTTCTTCCACATTTTTAATCACTTACATCAAAACAACAAGCAAATAATTTTAACCTGCGATAAAGCACCGGTTGATTTGCAAGGCATGGAGCAACGTTTGCTTTCCCGTTTCAAATGGGGATTAGCAGCTGATGTGCAAGTTCCTGATTTAGAAACACGGATTGCTATCTTGAAAAAGAAGATGTATATCGATGGAATTGAATTGCCTAACGATATTGCTGAATATATTGCTTTAAGTATTACTTCAAATATCAGGGAACTGGAAGGTGCGCTTATTTCTATCATTGCTCAGTCTTCTTTAAATAAAAAACCTATTACCATTGAATTGGCAAAACAGATGATTGACAAGTTTGTCAAGAACACTGTTCATGAAATTTCTATTGATTACATTCAGAAAATTGTTTGTGATTATTTTGAATTGCCTTTGGAGATGTTGAAGTCTAAAACACGTAAGCGTGAAGTAGTTCAGGCCCGTCAACTTGCCATGTACTTCTCTAAGCAATTTACAAAGTCATCATTATCTAATATTGGCATGCATTGCGGAGGAAAAGACCACGCAACGGTTTTACATGCCTGCCGTACTGTTAATAACCTGATGGATACTGATAAGAAATTCAAGGCTCAGGTAGTTGACCTGCAAAAACGAATTAATCTATCTAGATAAATATCAACTTAATTGCTTAAGTCCATATCTGATTTTTGATATGGACTTTTTTTATTCCTTTTTATTTATTTTTCATACTAAAGTATGAATGTAATATTGACTTTTATTTTTATAGAATCGTTAAAAATGGTCTAAATCTGTTCCTTCAATTTCAATGAAAACAATTAAAATATTAATGGTCTGCCTTGGAAATATCTGTCGGTCACCATTAGCCGAAGGGATTATGAAGGAGAAAATGAAGCGGTTAGACCTCCCCTGTTTCATCGATTCTGCTGGTACAGGAGGATGGCATGCAGGAGAACTGCCGGATCAACGGTCAATCGATACAGCGTTTAAATATGGGATTAACATTAGCAGTCAACGTGCACGCCAAATACAAATGGAGGATTTGGATACATTTGATCTTATTTTTACAATGGATCAATCGGTGCATAAAGATGTCTTAAGCATTGCTGAAAACAAGGACCAGGAAGAAAAGATCTATTTATTTCTTGATTATGCAGGCTCTTCAAACGCTCCTATCGTGCCTGATCCATATTGGGGCCAAACGAAAGAATTTGAAGCCACCTATCGGCTTATTGATCAGGCTTGTGATCAAATAATAGCCCGTTTGAAAAAAGAGTTTTTATAATTTCCTGAGCAACGGGAAAGACCTTTCCAGCCAAATCACTTTATTCTTTTTCAATAAAGAAATAAATTTATCTTTGCGGCTCTTAAAAATACCCATCATGAGTCAAACGAAGGAAGATAACATAGACATAGGCGAAAAATTAGGCAATGCTGAAAAGTATGTCAGTGACAATAAAAAGAGCCTTTCTATTATTGGCGGCAGTATAATTGCCGTTATAGCCATCTATTTTGGCTATAGGCAATTGATTGTGGCTCCACAGGAAGAAAATGCCCAGAAGGAAATGTATGTTGCTGAGCGAAATTTTAGCCAGGATTCTATCAACCTTGCCATTAAGGGCGATGGTAGTTTTCCGGGTTTTGAAGAGATTACTGAAAACTATGGCTCTTCTCAATCAGGAAACCTTGCTCGTTATTATTTGGGCATTAGTTACCTCAAAAAAGGAGAATTTGAAAAAGCTATTGAATCATTAAAAGCATACGATGCTGAAGACGATATTACTGGAGCAATCGCCTTAGGAGGAATCGCCGCAGCACATTGGGAGTTAGGACATACTGAAGAAGCATTGTCTTTTTTCAAAAAAGCGGCTGATTGGGATGAGAACAACTTTACCCGTCCGCTTTACCTGATGAAAACAGGATTGGTTTATGAATATAATAAAGATTATAAATCTGCATTGGCGGTTTATCAGGAAATCAAAAAAGATTTTCCAAATAGTATTGAGGCTCGTGATATTGATAAATATATCGGACATGCAGAAGGCAGCATGGTTAATTGATAATTAGCTAATTTGAAAATTTGTCAATTTGAAAATGTAAAAAAAAGCAACCTGATATGGTTGCTTTTTTTATTTAGATAAAATCGATGAAAATTAATTTCACATTATAAATTAAGGTAAATGTCAACAGCAAATCACAATCTCTCCTTATACAATCCGGCGGAAATTCCATCGGCTGAAAATTTTCGATTTGCAGTTTTAGTCGCTGATTGGAATAAAGAAATAACATCTGCATTGTGTGATGGAGCTGTTAAAACACTGATTGAATGTCGAGCAAAAAAAGAGAACATTGCCATTTTGTATGTTCCCGGAAGCTTTGAGCTTTCAGGTGGGGCTGCAATGATTGCCTCATCAGGAAACTATGATGCTGTTATTTGTTTAGGTTGTATTATTCAGGGTGAAACACGCCACTTTGATTTTATTGCTCAGGCAGTTGCCATTGGCCTTACCAATATTTCTATTCAGTATAACCTTCCTGTTATTTTTGGGGTACTTACAACAGACAATATGTTTCAGGCGTCGGAGCGCGCCGGAGGAAAATTAGGAAATAAAGGTGTAGAAGCGGCTTTAACAGCAATCAGAATGATTGAATTGAAAAAGCAATTACGATAATTCTTTTTTAGATTTCATCTTGTCCGGAGGTAATGGGTACGATTTGCTCATTGATCAATTTATTCAGGACATTGTACAATTCATCTTTCTTGAAAGGTTTGCAAATGTGTGCATTCATTCCTGAATCAAGACTTTTTGCAATATCTTCCTGATATACATTTGCACTGATACCAATTACAGGAACCTGATTGTATGATGAGGACGCTCTGATAAAATGGGTTGTTTGATAGCCATCCATCACCGGCATCTGAATATCAAGAAGCACAGCATCAAAAGTGTTTTTCTCCAATTGTTCAATGACTAGTTTTCCATTTTCGACAACTGTTACATTGCAATTCATAGTATCCAATACTTTCTTAATCAATAACTGATTGATCGGATTGTCTTCTGCAACAAGTAAATTTGGACTTTTCTCAAACTTTAAATGAATAGCAGATACGTTTGCATTTTCTGGATTGTCAGCGGCCTTTCCTTCCTTGACGTTTATATTGAACCAGAAATCAGAGCCCGGTGTCCCAAATTGATCTTTAAAATAGCCCGGACTAATAATCCCCGTATTTCCTCCCATCAAATGCGCAAGCTGCCTGTTAATGGCTAATCCTAATCCTGTTCCACCAAATTTTCTGGTAGTGGAACTATCAGCTTGTGTAAATAAATCAAAGATTAATTCCTGCTTATCGGCTGGCACGCCTATTCCACTATCTGAAATGGTAAAATTGAGAGTAAGGTCTTTTCCAACGTTTTTCTCCATGCTAATATTAACCAACACCTTTCCACTTTCAGTGAACTTAAAAGCATTTGAAACATAATTCACCAATACTTGCTGTGTACGATGTGGGTCTCCTGAAATTAAATTTGGAATAGCATTGTCAATTACTACTTCAAATAATATTTTCTTCTCCTTTGCCTGTATATGGTATGGGGCAACCCATTTACTTACCATATCACGAAAATTAAAACTTACCTCTTCGATTGAGAGCTTACCATATTCCATCTTATTAAAATCAAGGATATCGTTCAATAAAAAAAGTAACGTATTCCCTGAATTACTAATGTAATTCAGGTATTCACGATTCTGTGCATTGTCGCATTTCTCTAGCATCAGGTTGGTAAATCCTATAATGCCATTCAATGGTGTCCTTATTTCATGACTCATATTGGCAAGGAAAAGACCTTTTGTTTTATTGGCCTGCTCAGCCTGGATTTTTGCTTCTACAATTTCAGCATTTTTATTGTTCAAAATTAAGTTCATGTCCCGCACTTCAGCAAATTTTTTCATCAAGGTTGAATTCATTTTCAATTTTGATCTATACTGCTGTATTAATAACAAGAGCACAACCAATAAAAGACAACTCGCTACAAACAACCTGTTCCTGAATTTCACTAATCGCTTGTTGTAATAATCAAACTTTTCGTTTGATGCGGACAACAGCTTTATTTCCTTTTGGTTGTTTTCATTTTCATATTTTTCCTGAATTTCAGCAACCATCATATTTTTTTTATGATTGGCAACTTCTTTTAAATAACCGCTATAGATTACCGAATATTCATACCCCTTTTTAAAGTTCCCCAATTGAGAATATAGCATTGAAAGATTTTTAGATGAACTAACTAGTAGTTCTTCATCCTGAACTTTTTTCGCTATTGGAAAAGCCTTGCATTCATATTCAAGTGCTTTTTTGTCATCACCATTCCTTTGATACAACTTAGCCCTTAAATGATAAGTCATTCCTAAATGCATGAGGCATTGGTTGTTGTTCAGCAATTCGCCTCTTCGTAAGTAGTAAATAACTAATTCATCTTTCCCTAATCCAAAATTCAGAAGTGCCAAATCGTTAAGTGATTCAACCATCCCTAATTTATGATTGATGGTGCTGTCCATTGCGAACCCTTTTTGGATATATGTTGAAGCAACCTCATATCGTTGTTGGTCCAGGTATAATTTTCCAAGATTCCCATATTCCCTGGCCAGCCCTTTTATTGAGCCAAATATGACGTCAAGCTTAAGTGCTTTATTGAAGTATTCCTCAGCTCTTTCGTATTGTCCGCTTCCCTGATAAATCAATGCCATATTGTTATATGCCAATGCAACACCTTTAGATACAGTAGAATCCTTTCTTGTCGAAACACGAGAAGCTTGAATATAATAAAACATGGCTTTATCGTAAGCGCCCATGTTTTTGTAGATGGTTCCAATTTGGTTAAAAGCGAAAACCAATCCATAATTATAATTCAGTTTTCTTGACAATTCCAACTCTTCATTAGCAAAAGCCAAAGCTTTTTTTGGATCATTGAAACGAATAAAATAAGTAAGCTTGTCTAATAAATTAACGCGGGCAGTATCCTGTTGAGGATGGTTGCTTAGCATCTGTAGCAAAGAGTCAATTTTTACTTGGGAAAAAGCTGAACCATGAAGTAAAAGCCCACAAATAAAAGATATTAAAATCTTATATTTGAAGCTAGTTAAAAGCTTATGTTCCCTTTCTAAAGGAATCCGTTTGCTAATCATAAAGTAGTAAAAGCTTGTTTTGTGTTACTCTTTCAACGTAATCACCTTTAAAGAGTTACAATAGCGCATTGAATATTCAATCTTAAATACTCATTTTTGCACCATGAAATCACATCACTATCTATTGGTTATTTGCCTTTTAGGCTCCTTCCAGCTTTCTTTTGGACAAAAAACCACTGTTAAAACCATCAAGAAATGTCACCTGCCGGCTGATAGCAGCATTTCAATGAAGTTAACATTAGAACAGGCAAAAACTTGGGCTGATAGTTTGCCCCTTCAGATAATCTGCGATGATTTAAAAGGATATCATTTGTACAGCTTTAACTTTACCATGATTACAATGAATCCATTTCAAACGAAAGAATTTGGTACAGGCAATGGCGGTATTCCTATTCTTGCCAGAAAAGCAATTAATACAATGCAACCGAAAGATGCCATCATTTTAAAGAATGCCACTTATAAGGATGATAAAGGGGTGGAACAAAAATTACCCATCATCTCTTTTTCCATAAAGGAATAAATACCTGGTTAAATTGCTTTAAAAACCCAGCAAATCTTTCATTGTAAAAACACCTTTTTTATTCACAATAAATTCCGCAGCAAGTACTGCTCCTTCAGCAAATCCTTTTCTACTGAAAGCTTTATGTTCTATTGATATTTCATCAATTACTGATTGGTATTTAACGGTGTGATCGCCAATTACCGCATCTTTTCTTAATGATTCAATATTTATTTCTAAAGCTGATGGTGAAGAACTATCTAAAACCCAATTTTTCTTCTCTTGCTGCTCAGCTAAAATCTGATTTGCAAGCGAAATTGCCGTACCGCTTGGCTTATCAAGCTTTGCAAGATGATGAACTTCAATGATAGACACTTCATATTCCTTGCGATGATCCATTAATCTGGCGAGATTTCGGTTTAATTCAAAAAATAAATTAACGCCAATACTAAAGTTGCTTGCATATAACATGGCTTGATTTTTCTTACTGCACAAGACAGCTATTTCATCGAGCATTTCATACCAACCTGTAGTTCCGATAATAATTGGCAAATTAATTTCAAAACAAAGTTTAATATTATCAATAACGCTTTCAGGTCTGCTGAATTCAATTGCTACATCACATTGACGCATTAATTGTATTTCGGATTCATTGGCATTGTTGTCAATTTTGCAGAATATTGAATGTCCCCTTTCAAGGGCAATGGATTCAACCTCCTTACCCATTTTACCGTATCCAAGCAAAGCTATTTTTAACGCAGTCATAGCATCAGAAATTTAAGCACAGTGACAATCCCGGCCTGTTAAATGTCATTGATGGGGAAACCAATAAACTGAGGTTATCATCTACATTAAAATACATCATGTGCGCATCTACGTCTGCATCTATGATATTGGCTATATATATCAAAACACCAATAACTGCAGAAAGTTCTTTGTTTTTTCGAAAGTAAGTTTTTTGATCCTGTAAATACGCATCAGTATATGGGGGATCAGGATAGGTATTGTCAATGGTAGTTGAATCAGTATCCAGACGCGCTATAATTGCATTGTTGACTTTATTGTATTCCTTTTTATTGTATTGATAAAAATAAACACAAGTAGCGAGTCCGGCATATATAATCGGAATTTTCCAGTATTTTTTATTATAAGCTTGTCCAAGCCCGGGCAACACTGCTGAATAAATAGTTGCTTTCCTTGGCGAATGAAATACGCTGTCTATTTGCGCAGACAGCGAAAAACTTTTAAAACAAAAAAGTATTAATATAAATCTTGTGACGCTCACCAGTTAAATATTAATCAATCTCCAGCAATTCCAACAAACGGTTTAAATCATCCTGTGAGTAATAGGAAAAAACCAACTGACCACTTCCATTACTCTTATGCTTAATCTCTGTTTTTGTTTCAAATCTACCGGCTAACCTTTCCTGAATATTTTTTATTTCAACATCAACAGATTTCTTATGTTTACCTTCTCTTTTTGTTTTTACAGGTGCTGATTCTCTTACCAGTTCTTCTACCCTTCTTACTGAAAGATCCTGTGATATAATATCCTTAAATATTTTTAATTGCATAGAGATATCATTCACTGCAATAATAGCTCGCGCATGACCCATTGTAATGGTATTATCTCTTATTGCAAATTGAATTTGCGGAGGCAATTTTAACAATCTCAAATAATTGGTAACTGTAGTTCTGTCCTTGCCAACTTTTTCTGCCAAAACTTCCTGAGAAATATGACACTCTTCCATCAGTCGGTGATAACTGATTGCTACTTCTAAAGCATTTAGATTTTCACGTTGTATATTTTCAACCAATGCCATTTCCAGCATTGCCTGATCATTAGCAATCCTGATATAAGCAGGTATGCTTTCCAATCCTGCCAGCTTTGATGCACGTACACGTCGTTCTCCACTGATAATCTGGTAACGCTCATATCCCATTTTACGAACTGTGATGGGCTGAATGATGCCTTGCTGACGAATAGACTCGGCAAGTTCCTTTAAAGCAACTTCATTGAATTCTACTCGAGGTTGAAAAGGATTGATTTCAATTTGCGTAAGCTTAACAGTAGAAATATTCCCGGAAAGCACGGATGAGCCAGTAATAGGTTCCTGATTAGTTTCAACAGGTGAATCATCCAGCAATGCACTTAATCCTCTTCCAAGGGCGCTTCTTTTTATTGTCATGTTTATTATATATGAACTGGTCAGGAATTAATTTTCGCTTACTCTTAATTTATCCAATACACGCTCTGTTAATACTTTTTCTGCAGCGGGCATTTTTGTCATGTTGTATTTCTGCAAGATCTCGCGTGCAAGATTCAGGTAATTTACAGCACCTTTGCTTGCTGCATCATGCATAATGATAGTCTCTCCAAAACTTGGCGCCTCTCCCAACTTTGTATTCCGTTGAATTATCGTATCAAAGACCATATCCTGAAAGTGTGTTTTTACTTCTTCCACAACTTGATTGCTTAAACGAAGGCGGGTATCATACATCGTAAGCAAAATACCTTCAATCTCTAAATCAGTATTAAGACGTGTTTGAACAATTTTCACTGTGTTAAGCAATTTCCCCAATCCTTCCAAAGCGAAATATTCACACTGCACAGGAATAATAACAGAGTCGGCAGCAGTCAGTGCGTTGATGGTAATCAAACCCAATGAAGGAGAACAATCTATAATGATAAAATCAAAATCATCTTTAATTGTTTCCAAAACCTGCTTCATCATATGCTCCCTTCTCGGAAGTTGAATCATTTCTATTTCAGCACCAACAAGATCTATATGTGAAGGAAGTAAATAAAGATTTGGTGTTTTCGTTTCGAGGATAATATCTCTTGGCGACACCTCATTGATGATACATTCATAAACACTCGTCTTCACTGTACGCGGATCAAAACCAACGCCTGATGTTGAGTTGGCTTGCGGATCGGCATCCACAAGTAATGTTTTATACTCCAATACAGCCAGGCTTGCTGATAGGTTGATTGCCGTAGTGGTCTTGCCTACTCCGCCTTTTTGATTTGCTATTGCTATTATTTTTGCCATGATGCTATATTGTCTTTAAACTGTTAAATTATGTTGCTATTGTTGCGCCGATAGGAATTAAAACCAATTCCTTCCCACTGTCGTGGAATTTCTCAACTGCCTCTTTTTTATTGATCTTTATATATTCATAAGTATCATAATGCATTCCAATGATACGCTCACAACGAATAAAATCCGCAGCGATAATGGCATTATCCACACTCATCGTAAAATTATCACCAATACAGAGAAATGCAAAGTCTACCTTACGATACTCCCCGATTAGCTTCATGTCATAGGTCAATGCTGTATCACCTGAATAATAGAAATTACCTTGTGTTGATTCCACAATAAACCCCATGGCACTACCCCCGTAGGAACCATCCGGTAAACCGCTTGAATGCTGTGCTACTACACATTTAACATTTCCGAATTCAAACTTCCATTTGCCGCCAATATTCATTGGATGCGTATTTTTTATTCCTTGTTTATTCAACCACTCATGAATTTCCCACGAACAGATCACCATTGCCCCAGTTCGCTTGGCTATAAATATGGCATCAGCTATATGATCAAAATGCCCGTGTGATATTAAGATATAGTCAGCCTCAACTTTGTTAAGGTCAACATGTTTAGCCAGTTCATTACTCTTAATGAAAGGATCAAAGAGCAAATTCTTAGAATTCACAGCTACATTGAAGCAAGAATGACCGTAATAAGTAATATTCATAAGGTTATTCGAAGAAAGCTTGCAAAGGTAAGAAACAGCTTGCCCCTTGCATCTAAAAATAAGGCAATCAAGACGTGTAAAAACCCCAATAACACTATACTTTTCAACACTTAGAGGTGGATTGTTAATAACTCCAAAATCAAATAAAAATCAGCGTCAATATTCCTTTTAAAAATGACTTTGAAAGATAAAAAACACTTCGAAAAGTGGTCCCGACGCGATTCGAACGCGTAACCTACTGCTTAGAAGGCAGTTGCTCTATCCAATTGAGCTACGGGACCAAAAAATTGAAAAATTGAAGATTGAAAATTGAAAATCGACTGTTTCTCAACCTTTTTAAAAGCAAAATGCAGAATTCAGAATAAAGAATGGCATTTCAAATTCTGCATTCTGCATTCTTAATTCTGCATTTTAAAATGTCGGGGTGGCCAGATTCGAACTGACGACCTTCTGCTCCCAAAGCAGACGCGATACCGGGCTACGCTACACCCCGAACTAAACAAATGGTATCAATATTTCTATAAGAACTAAACTTAATCTACATCAACGACCTTCCCGATTCTCAATCGGGACGCGATACCGGCTTTGTACACCCCGAACAATAGGGTTATTATTTAAACAAACTGGCTATCCGGAATAACCATTTAAATCAAGATGGTAAGAACTTAAAGGCCTAACGGCGAAGAGATGCGGTGAGGGTGGGATTCGAACCCACGGTACAAGTTTCCCCGTACGACAGTTTAGCAAACTGTTCCTTTCGGCCTCTCAGGCACCTCACCCAAGTCAAGAACGGGCGGCAAATGTATAACTATTGCTTTGTTAAACAAAATCAGATCCACTTCCTTTTGGTAAATAATTCATCAAACATTAAATCAGCCCTTCCTTAAATGGGCTCACAATCCTGCTAGTCCCAATTACATTGTCTCTATTATATTTGTGAACCTAACCAATTCAATGAAAAAAAATATTGCAATTTCGATATTGTTGCTGGCACTGTTTGGTGCTGGTTGTCAGAACAAGAAAAATAATGCAGCTCTTAATAGTACAGCAGGCGATTCCATTTTCTACTTTCATTTTGAGGATGCATCTAATTGGAATTCCTCCTGGTCAAAAAATAATGTAGTAATTGTTCATACGATAGCTGAGCCGGACAACCTTCACCCCACTAACGGAAATACTGCTATCAGAGCTGAAATACTTCTGTATACGCAAATGACCCTGGTGCAAACAGATTTGCATAATCCCGGTTTACGGGCCGCCTTATGTAAAGCATTGCCTGCTATTTCCAGGGATGGGCTTGAGTTTACCTATGAATTACGAGATGAACCCCTTTGGGCCGACCATTCAAAATTGACAGTTGAGGATATCATATTTACTGTGAAGGCAAATAAGTGTCCATTGGTGCAAAATCCCTCTGCCAAACCTTATTGGGGAAACGTAAAGGATATAATACCCGATATTTCTAATGACAAGAAATTTACGGTTATAATGCGTGAACCTTATATACAGAACGTCGCCTTCTGGAGTGATTTTCCAATTATGCAGCGTAAATTTTATGATCATCAAGATGTATTGTCACATTTTGGATACGATGAGTTGGACAACAATGCAGAAAAAATTTCAACTGACACTGCTTTGCAAAATTGGGCGATTCAATTTAATGATCAGAATTATGGATTTGATCCAGCCTTTCAAAATGGATTGGGAATGTATAAAGTTGAAAAATGGGAAACGGGCCAATCAATAACATTGATTAAGAAACCAAATCATTGGACAAAAAACAGTCATAACTATTTTGAGCAGGCGCTTCCTGAAAAAATTATATATAAGATAAACCGTGATGCGGCTTCTACTTTCCTGGATTTTAAATCCCAGAACATGGATGCGTCCGGTTATGCATCCGTAAAAACATTGCTTGATTTACAAGCTGATTCAACATTCAACAATAATTACAATAGTAAGTTTCTCGATACCTATGGCTATACCTATGTGGCCATGAATATGAA
>JANOXC010000099.1:0-8314 GCA_031418215.1 Bacteroidota bacterium | reverse complement strand
TCAGCATAATATTTAAAAAACAGCGGAATGGTTTCAATGCCTCTCAGGAAATTGAAGATACCATAATGTTCATTGGGTGAATGAATTAAATCACTATCGAGTCCAAAGCCCATCAGTACAGATTTTAAGCCCAGTTCTTTTTCAAAAAGAGCGATTTAACGGAAGTTACAAACGTGAGTATTGAATGCCTATCTGTTTGAAGGTCTTTGGCAAATAAAGGAGCTGACCAAAGAATTTATCCATGAATACAACAATCGCAGACCGCAAGAATCATTAAGTAATCTAACTCCTAAGGAATACCGGTTGAAATAAGGACAGCTCTCGGCGCACAAACAATCGTTGACCTACCCATATTTCAACAGGCCATCAACTAAAATCATGAAAAACATCTATCTTTAGGTTGTACGAAAACGGGGGTACTTACATATGACTACTATATCCTTATTGTTTAAAAACCAAACAACATCTTATGAAAGCAAAAATTCTTATACCAAAGTTTAGATCACTTTTATTCTTCCTTATCATTTATTGCTTCAAATTACCCTTAACTTATGCTCAGACTCCACGGTTTTTTTATACATTTGAAAGTACTACAATTTCTGGCACAAGTGTAAATCCTGAGCAAGGAAATACCTCACCAGAATTAAACTCTTCTTCAAGTATCCCGCCCATTAAGTTAACTGGAGGAAATCCACCAACAGTTTCAACAATTACAGGTCAAGTTGGAAAATATTTAGAGTTTCCAAGTAGCTCATATACGACGGTTAGAAGCAATGGGGTTGATGTTTTGCCATCCAACTCAGAACGTAAAATTACTGTAGAATTTCTAGCAAAGTTTAATGACTTAACCACTACGCAATCACACGTTGTTTTATTCAGCATCGGGCAAGCAATGATTGGCGAGTTGGTTTTGTATGAGGAAAATACAAATGCATCGGCAAACCCTTATATTCAATTTACATCTACTCTTCAAAACAATACAATAGATCCATTTAAAATATATTTAGACGAAATTGGAAGAAAATCTATTCCTTATTATTTTGACAAAGAGTGGCATCATTTTGTATTTGTTTTTGACGCAGGCACTTCTGGGTTTTTAACGAGACAAGTATGGATTGATGGTCAACTTCCTCATGGTTTTGACGAGACAATTAGCATTACGGGTAGCGATTATTTGAAGTATAATAGTAACACAACCTGGGGTCATTATATATTGAGTTTAAATAACGACAACGACTACTATTGTATGATTGGTGGATTAGATGAATTAGCAATATATAACGATGTATTGCCTTGCAAAAGAATTCAACAGCATAATATAGATCGTACTATTAAACATTTTACATCAAACGATGCTTCGACTTGTTCCACGGCTGATAACGTTTTTGGTGAAATTGATCCAATGGAATTTCAATCTGAGCATATTGCAGGGGGAGGTAATTCAAGTTCTCAAGATATTAGCTTACGTGCAGCTGAACAGATTGGAAAATTTGTGTTACCCCACTATAAACCTGGAAATTCCTTGCCACCAATTATGAACGTGATAAAAGCAAGGCAAATGGCTGATGATAGGCCATATAATCCAAGCTCATATAGATTTGATGATTATGTTTCAATAAATAAGGAATTAGCAAGGAATTGGGGTTATTATTTTAATGTAACTGAAAATACAGCGGCTGATTATAGTGATTATAACAGTTCATCAAAATATGCAGGTGTGGCAATGGATTATTTGCTCAATCATTTAGACGAATCAAAAAAATTTAAAAATTCCGCAACAAGTTATTGGTTACAGACTGATGCAAGCCTAACCGATAATACATTACCATCTAGCTACCATGGTGACATCATGTCTTATAATGGTTATTCACCTGCAAGAGATTATTATCTGGTTGATTACACTGGATACACAATTTCCAGTCCACCGCCTTGTCCAGCATGAACTTCCCTGTTTGTTGATACTAAAGGAGACCCTACAAACAATCCAATATTCCTCCCTACGATGAATGATAATTTTTTTCATGCTGATGGCGAAACACAAAATCTTTATTATAAAGAGATTTTAGATTATTTGGATCAAGGTAATTTAAAACTTAATTATATCATGGAAAACAATGAAGCTTGGCCTGCTTATAATTTAGAGGATAAGGGACCTACAACCCCTAATGGAAAGCCGGATTTATTTGATAAATGTCAACCAGCACTTTCATTATGTAGTTCATGTTCTACTGTTGCTGATTGGAAAAACGCAATATCAAATAAAAGACAAAACGTAGATATTACCTCTTACAGTTCACATTTATTGGATGATAGCAGACTCAAACAAACAAACTACTTAAACTATAAAATTGATGGTGATAAAAGTAACGATCTATATCAGTATACCAGAGAAATGCAAAAACATAGTCCAAGTGCAATTGGAGACGTTTTTACAAATCCGATCCCCACTCCTGATTTATATGTAAGAAAACCTCAGAATTGGTGGGTACATGACAGAGGTGGATTGTGGCATAGCTGGAGATATGTTTCTGATGCAAGAATTAGTGAATTAACATTTAATGATAATTTATTTGCGCCTTTTGTTGCTGCTGGCTGGGCTTTGGATGAAGAAGATAATGTTAGGTCGGCACAATGGCTGGCACTATTAAAAGCGCAGTTAATGCTAGGGGCATATTTTTTTCATGCATACCATGATGGCATTACTGAATATCCTGGCGGACCTTACCCTTACCCTCGCGGATATGTTTGGCAAGTGACTACTCCAGCTTATGCACAAGCAATTGGCTCAAGAATGGAACACATATTACGTTATGGTAAAGCATTAAGTGGAGATGTACCTTCTAACTTAAAAAACCCAAGTGGCGATAAGTGTTTTATGTTTAAATCTACAACTCCAAACCATCTTATTACAATCAGACAAGATTATTCTGAGGATGGTACTACAGCTTTAGATAGATGGGCAATTTCAGGTTCTAAACAAACAAACACAAACCATTATGATTTGACAGCATTGCCGTCCGAGTTTGATGTCGCTTCTATTGATGTCCCAGGGTTTTCCAATAAATTACAATTCGATGTTAGGAGACAAGGAAGCACATATATATTAGACAAAACTGATCCAGGCAATTTGGCTTTTTGGCAAATAGATAAGTGGCATCAATATGAATTTCCCGAATATTGGTCTAAGGATTTTTCTTTTGAAGCAGAAGTTATGGATAATAAAGAAGCTAATTGCACTAGAACTCCTTTGCCTGGAGTTACTATTAAAACGGAGGGTGCTTACATTTCCACAGATGATTTTAGTGATTTCACAAGTTATACTTCTTTTACAGCACCTCAACCTTTGGAATATCGATTTAAGCCTCATGGAAATGGAACCACAACTGATTATTCGTTTTATGTAAGGGCGAGAAACAATACTTCAGGGCATATTACTGCAATGAGTATTACGCTAACAGACTTAAATGATGGATCGAATGTTGACAAATGGAAAATTAATTGCGTTGAAAGTGTGAATTGGGAATGGTATGCAAATAATGAATGTTCTTCTATTCCCGATCCAAGTATTATTTTTAATGATCTTGTTGATGACCATGAATATTTGATTACAATTGTTCCAATGACAACGGATCTGGAAATTGATCAAATTTACCTTGCTGCCACTGGCTCTACTTTCTCAGTTGGTGTAGTTAGTACATGCAGCTCGAATACTAAATATATTTCTGGAACAAAATACGTTTCTACAGAATTTGGGGGAACAGGTACATCAAATTATAGAATATTTATAGATGCAAATTCAACATTGGTAATTGATAATGATTTTACTTTTGAAAATTGTATTATTACAAATGCTGATGCAAGTGCAATTCATGTAAGCTCTGGTTATACGTTAACATTGGAAAACTGCGGAATTTCCACTTGTGATCCAGATCATATGTGGGCTGGTATAAGTGGTAGTAATGTAATTGTAAATCATTCTATAATTCAGGATGCCTGGAAAGCCATTGAACTTGATAACGGAATGACAGCTGATATTCAAAATTCCATATTTGACAGAAATGAAAAATCAATTTTAGCATACGCCCCTAATTCGGTTACGATTAATAATTCTGTATTTACCTGTGTTGGTGAACTCAAAAGCCCTTCATGGTATGTTGATATTTATGATCCTATACATGTTGAATGCGGCTCAGCTACAATAACAAATTCTACTTTCAAAAATGTTACACACCGAGGCGTTGTAAGTTCACCTACAGGAGATATTGATGTAGAGGATTGTGTTTTTGATGGAACCGACAATGCAATAACAGTAAGCATTGTTAAGACTCAATCGATAAGCATTAAAAATAATAAATTTAAAGCCGCTCTTGATGAAGATTATAATATGCTAACAGAATATGGTATCTCTTTATGGTCAATTGGCACTAATTACGCTGATGTTGACATTGAACAAAACCAGTTAACAGATTTTGCTCGTCCAATTTATATTGCTAGTTTATCCAATTCTTCTGCCTCAATTTCAAAAATTTATGATAATACTGTATCTTTAAGCAGGTCACCATCTGAATTATCAGAAAACGGGTTTGACTATCGAGGCATTAAACTCGTTAATTGCATTGGAATTGATATTACAAACAATGTAATAACCTGGACCAAATTTCCTGATGATGGGAACGACTATTCAGACCTTGTACAAGGAATAAGGCTTGATAACACTCAAGATGGTGAAGTACAAGAAAACCTTATTGAAAAAACTGGTACAGGAATTTGCATGCAATATCATTGCGAAGATATTAACCTCAAATGCAATACAATGAATAAAAATTGGTTAGGTGTATTTTTTGATGATGCAGGGAGCGCGAGTAACTATATTACTCATCAAGGTGACTGGGACGGTACTTCTGGTGGCAGCGAAAGCTGGAATAACCGATGGGATAATATTTTAAACGCTTCAGGTTATAAAATTTTTGGCTCATTGTCTAATAGTTCTTTAGTTCCATGGACTTATAATTCAGGCAACCCATCTTTCGAACTAGGGACATTACCAACCATATTATCTTTCTACCTTGATCCAGAAAGTTGTGCTAATACATCAGATTGTAACACCCCTAAGCCAACAGCCAACCGAAATTTTAATGACTCACTTACTTCACATGAAAGGGACTCTATATATGGCCAACTGGTTGGGGATAGTAGTTCGTTTATAAATAAGGAGCAAGAATTTCAATACTATGAGGCACTTCAATTCTATAGTGATGTTTGCAATGACAGTTCAATATTGCATCTTAATGTTGTAAGCGATTCAATATATATTGCCTTTTATGATAGCTTAACACAACACAATCTTGGGAAACTAGAATGGGCAAGACGGTTTATGGATACTGGTGATTATTCAACTTCGGAAGATCTATTAAACAGTATTAATAATCCTAATCAAATTGAAAGTAATATGCAGTTTGCATTGAGGAATAACCTGGCTTATTATCTTGACCCTGATTCATTATTGCCATCTATACCGGATTCCACAACTGTGACAGCTATGAATGAAATTGCAGAGGAATCTCCTTATTATGGCGGTCAGGGTGTTTATCTAACCAGGTCTCAATTGCATAGAGATGTTGAAATACATGGCAACTCCAATAAGTATAATAACAATTTGAAAGACCATAAAGAAGCAGTTAAAAAGGTTAACATCCAAGGAAAAGTATACCCAAATCCTGCAAGTGAATCTATTATATATCAGTTAAAACAATCTGAAATTACTGGAAATAATGTTATTTTTATATTACGAAACATACTAGGTATAATGGAAATACAAATACCGGTTAAAAATGAAATATCTGTAATAAATATGTTAGGTCTTGCGCCAGGTATTCATTTTTACCAGGTTGTTTGTAACGGAGAAATAAAGGAGTCAGGAAAACTGATTATTAATTATTAATAAATGTTTCATATGAGGCTTTCTTTGGTTGTGTTATTTTCTGTGATATATATATCAGCATTTTCACAAAACAGAAATGCAATTTGGGTATTTGGGGACAGTGCCGGGATTGACTTTTCGATACCCGGCAACCCAATCCCTATAACTTCTGGGATGGACGGACGAGGAAGTTGTGCTTCAATTGCTGATTCACTTGGTAACAAACAATTATATTCATTTACTGTTGCCATCACAGGTGACTGGTCAACCAAAGTATATAATCATTTGGATCAGTTAGTGCAAAATGGTGATTCAATTACAGGACAAGCATGGTATAATGAATTACAAATAATTCCTTTTTCATATGATTCTGATAAATATTACATATTTTCATATGGGTTAGATGTACCTAATAATGAAGGATTATATTATTCTGTCATTGATTTGAAATTAAATAATGGATTGGGGGCTGCAATAATTAAAAATGTGCAAATTAATTCAAACAAGATTGCTGATTGTTTAACTTCAGTTAAACATGGAAACGGGCGAGATTGGTGGGTAATAGCTAAATACTCCTCACCAATTATGCCTACCTTTAATAGGTTTTTTAAGTATCTAGTTACTCCCGATTCAATAGTTGCATTTCCATCTCAGGATTTTAATGATGCTAGCGATGTGGATATTCAAAAAATCGCATGGCATCCAGAATTTAATAAATTTATGTTAATTTCTGCAACTGGTTATATGGCTGAATTCAATTTTGATAGATGTAGTGGAATGATTTCATTGGATAGAACTATATTCACTCAACCAATTTCAAATAATACGAGATTATTTTGTGAAGGAGCTTATTCAAGTAATGGTAATTTATTTTATGTTTCGACAAATCAATGGTTTGGTATTGATACAATGCGATTACTTCAGATCAACCTTAATTTATTAAATCCAGCTAATAATATTGATACATTGGAAGAATGGTCAGGTAAAATATCTTCCGCAGCTGTCAGAAGAGGCCCTGATGGTAAAGTATATTGTGCGCGATGGTATTTATGCAACGCTGCCCCTTATTGTTTTCCTTACCCTGACAGCGCAAGAAACTTTGTCAATGAAAATTTAAGTGTAGTTAATTCACCTGATAGTGTAGGTTCCGCGTGTAATTATATACCCTATAGTTTTTATTTGGGAGGCAAAAGAACATACATTGGTCTTCCAAACAATCCTGAATATGATTTAGGGCCATTGGCTGGAAGTTTATGTGATAGTTTAACAAGTAATATAAAGGCAATTAATAATGATTTTAGTTTTTCTATTTCACCAAACCCGGCGCAAAAAAATATCACTCTTGCATTTGTCCAGAGGCTATCCAAACCAATGAAAGTTGAAATATTTGACATGAATGGAAGGAGAGCAAGAGAATATATAGTGGAAGCGTCAAGTTTATCTAAAGAAATTGATGTTTCCACATTGTTAGGAGGAATATATAATATTTCAATTACAAGTGATGGATATCGGAGTACTAAAAAAATAGCAGTTATAAAATAATTAAAAGTGTATGAAAAAAGTATATTTATATATCCTGAGTTTTTTGTGCTTAGGTTTTTCTATGTCGACAAAGGCTCAATGTGATTTTCATCCAGCCAATCGCTACACAATTTATTATTTTTCTTCTGTTAATACTTATACTTTAAAAGAAATTTTAGGAGTTGATATTAACCCTACGTATCTTAACTTTATAAGTGTGACAGATAAAAAAATAAAACAAAAGATTGATGATGCTTGCCTGGCTGGCAAATTGGAAACAAGTGTTTTTATTTATTTTGATAAAGCCGATAAAATAGTCCGTTATTGTAACCAGGATGAGTATAGACAGGCATTAAAAAACAAAAGTGTACCAGAGTTTAAATAGTTCTTTTGTTAATGCATCCATATTAATAAATTTTCAAGACTCAAGAATAAAAATTGATTTATTTTTGCATCTCAGCATAATATTTAAAAAACAATGGAATGGTTTCAATGCCTCTCAGGAAATTGAAGATACCATAATGTTCATTGGGCGAATGAATTAAATCACTATCGAGGCCAAATCCCATCAATACCGATTTTAATCCCAGTTCTTTTTCAAACAATGCAACAATTGGAATGCTTCCTCCACCGCGTGTAGGAATTGGTTTCTTGCCAAAAGTTTCTTCCATCGCTTTTGCAGCAGCTTTAAATGCTACTGAATCAGTTGGTGTTACAACAGGCTCACCACCGTGATGCGGTGTAACTTTCACCTTCACGCCTTTAGGTGCTATTTTTTGAAAGTGATTAGAAAAAAGTTCTGTTATTTTATCGGATGTCTGATTAGGAACCAGTCGCATACTGATTTTTGCAAATGCTTTTGAAGGAAGTACC
>JANOXC010000098.1:0-13748 GCA_031418215.1 Bacteroidota bacterium | reverse complement strand
ATAAACAGGCATCTTTAACTCCTCGCCAAGCTTACAAGCAGGCTTGCAAACACTCCACTTCTCATAATTTACAGCGTCATAAGATTTGTATTTTGTAATGCGTACAGGATACAAATGACAGGACATAGGTTTTCGAAATTTCGTCTTGCCCTCAAAATAGGCCTTTTCAATACTGCATTTTGCAATGCCATTTTCAAAAATTGTATAGGCGCATTCACGGTACCCCCCAACTAATGGCGTTACCAGGTCTCCTTCATTATCTGTTACATAAACGCCCTGCTCTTCAATACTTTCACGGCCTTCTTTGCTCAATGAGTCCTTAACAATAGGATATACTTCTTCCAAAAGAATTAGTTCTTCTTTATCCAAAGGTGCCCCACTTTCCCCTTCTACGCAACAAGCTCCTTTGCACCGGGCAAGATCACATACAAATTTCTTTTCCAGCAGTTCTTCCGAAACAACGGTTTGATCGATTGCTATCATAGCGCCAAAGGTAAAGAACTGCGCCATAAATTACTGCTAATGACGTTTATAAGCGCACATTCTTATTTTATCAATTACTTTTGCCCGTCAAGTTAAGTTTCATGTCATCATTCGCCCCTCCTAAATTTCAAAAGTACCTGCGTTTATTCTGGATTGCAGCAGCAATACCTATTGTGCTACTTTTTTTTATTGTTTCGGCAACAGCTTATGGTTTGTTTGGTGATCTGCCGTCATTTGAAGAATTAGAGAATCCAAAGACTTACCAGGCCACTGAGGTATATTCTTCTGATTTAAAGATTCTTGGCAAATACTATATTGAAAATCGCTCCATTGTTCATTATGCGGATTTATCTCCTTCACTAATCAATGCATTAAAGGCAACAGAAGATATTCGATTTGAAAAGCATTCGGGAATTGATATCCGAGGGTTATTAAGGGCTGTTGTTCACTTCGGCGGTGCCGGCGGAGGCAGCACACTGACACAACAGCTGGCTAAAAATCTTTTTCCACGCGAAAATATGAGCCTGCCGGCCTTCATCATCAGAAAAATAAAAGAGTGGATCATTGCGGTTAAGCTGGAAAGGAGTTATACCAAAGAGGAGATTCTCTCTATGTATCTGAATACCGTTGAGTTTGGCAGTAATGCCTTCGGTATCCGCTCTGCCTCCATTACTTTTTTTAAGAAAGAGCCTAAAGAATTGAATACAGAGGAATCAGCGTTATTGGTTGGTTTGTTGCAAGCTCCTTCACGCTATAATCCTGTTCGAAATCCACAAAATGCTTTGGCGAGACGCAATGTTGTAATCGGACAACTCCATAAATACAAGCTGCTTACCGACTTTGAATTCGACCTTTTAATACGCAAGCCCATTAAATTAAATTATGAGGCCGAAGGTCATACTACAGGACCTGCACCTTATTTCCGTGAAATGCTAAGGCAGGAACTGGTGAGGTGGTGCAGGGAACATAAAAAAGCTGATGGTTCATCTTATAATCTTTATAAAGACGGACTAAAGATTTATACGACCATTAATTCTCACATGCAGCATTATGCAGAAGAAGCCGTGAAGAACCATTTATCAGAATTACAAAAGACATTTAATGATCACTGGAAAGGAAAAGTTGCCTGGAAGGAATTTCCGGAAATCATAACGGATGCCATGAAGAAGAGTGATCGCTATCATGCAATGAAAGAAGCTGATTCGAGCGAGGCAGCAATAAAAAAAGCATTCAATACAAAAACAAAAATGAAAGTGTTTACCTGGAAAGGTGAAAGAGATACGTTGTTATCGCCATTAGATTCTATTAAACATTACAAAATGTTTTTACAGACCGGATTCATGAGTATGGAACCGCAAACAGGTTACATACGAGCATGGGTTGGTGGTAATGATTACAAATATTTTCAGTATGATCATGTAAAGGATGGTAAGCGGCAGGTGGGCTCAACATTCAAAGCATTTTTATATACACTGGCAATGCAGGAAGGATATTCTCCGTGTTACAAAGTGCCTAATGTGCAAGTTACAATCACAGATCCTACAACCGGTGTAAGCTGGACTCCTGAAAATTCAGATGGCAAATACGGAGGTATGTTGACGTTGAAATATGCATTGGCTGAATCGGTAAATTGTGTATCAGCTTTTCTCATTAAACAATTCGGTCCGGAAGCAGTAATTCAGATTGCACGAAAGATGGGAATTACATCACATCTGGATCCTTATCCTTCACTTGCATTGGGAACTGCTGATGTTTCTGTTTTTGAGATGGTTGGTGCATACAGCACTTTTGCGAATAAAGGCGTTTGGGTAGAGCCGCAGTATCTGTTGCGTATGGAAGATAAGAATGGTGTTGTGTTGCAAGATTTTGTTCCGAAAAAAGTAGAAGCCATCAGCGAAGAAACTGCATACCTGATGTTAAACCTGATGAAAGGCGTTGTTGATTTTGGAACCAGTCAACGACTGCGTTTTAGATATGGCTTCACCAATCCCATTGCAGGTAAAACAGGAACTACACAAAATCAGAGTGATGGATGGTTCATGGGAATTACACCTGAGTTGGTTTCAGGTTGCTGGACAGGATGCGAAGACCGTTCAGTACATTTCCGTTCTATAGAGCTGGGACAAGGAGCAACACTTGCATTACCGATATGGGCTTTATATATGAAACAGGTTTATGCTGATCCTTCGCTGAATTATTCAAAAGAAGACTTTGAAAAACCGGAAAAGCCCTTGTCAGTTGAGTTGGATTGTTCGAAGTATGAAAAGGAACAGGAAAAACCAGGAAACCAGATTGAGTTTGGGTTATAATAAAATAAACCACTAAGTACACAAAGGGAATACACAGCGTTCACTATGAAAATAAAGAACAATTCAATGTGTTCATTGTGTTTTCATTGTGCCCCTTGTGGTTAAATTAAAACTATTTAAATTATTTTTACCACAATGAATATTTATATAAATAACAATGAATAAAGTTGTAAAATCAGCCGATGAAGCGATACGCGACATTCAGGATGGCATGACAATAATGTTTGGAGGATTCGGATTGTGCGGCATTCCGGAAAATTGTATTGCAGCACTGGTTAAGAAAGGTGTAAAAAACCTTACCTGCATTTCGAACAATGCCGGTGTTGACGAATTCGGTATCGGCTTAATGTTAAAACAGCGGCAGGTAAAAAAAATGATCTCTTCCTACGTTGGTGAGAATGCAGAATTCGAACGTCAATTGCTGAGCGGTGAACTGGAAGTAGAGCTGATTCCACAAGGCACACTGGCAACAAGATGTCTTGCTTCGGGTTATGGCATGCCTGTTATCTATACACCGGCCGGAGTAGGAACAGAAGTTGCAATCGGAAAAGAAATAAGAAATTTTAAGGGCAAGGATTATTTAATGGAATATGCTTTTGATGCTGATTTTGCAATTGTAAAAGCATGGAAAGGAGATACACAGGGGAATTTAATATTTAAAGAAACAGCGCGCAACTTTAACCCGATGATGGCAATGGCAGGAAAAATTACGATTGCTGAAGTGGAAGAATTAGTTCCTGCAGGAGAATTAAATCCGGATTACATTCATACTCCGGGGATTTTTGTTCATCGAATTTTCCAGGGTTTACATTATGAGAAGCGGATTGAGCAGTTGACGGTTAGAAAGAGGTGAGGGGGCGAAGAGGCGAAATGGCTAGGAGGCTAGGAGGCTAGGAAGCGAGGAGCATAAATTAATGTGAATAAACTAAATTGGCATTACAATTATTTCATAAAAAATATCAACATTGTTCGAGATAAAATTATTTAAACAAACGAAGCTCTTGCTGGTAGCTGTTCTTAGCCCCTCTTCTTTGGAGATGGGTTGGGGTGAGGTAATACAATCAAAATTCAATGCTGACAGAGGTTTCAAAAGAGAAAATTATTTTAGCAGGACGTCATTGATAAAATATCCATAAAATTCTACTCATCCCTTGCTATTAGAATTCATAAACCGATTATTTACTTTTGGATTTCTAACTTAAATAATTATTATTATGAGAATACATCAAAAATTAGAAGTATGGCATGAGTCAATTAAATTGGTTAAATTAATTTATGAAGTTACAAAATCATTTCCAGTGGAAGAAAAATTTGGAATCACATCACAAATACGCAGAGCATCAGTTTCAATTGCATGTAATATCGCTGAAGGAGCAGCAAGAAAATCCGATAAAGAATATCTTCGCTTTGCTTACATTTCAAGAGGCTCTTTGAGTGAAGTTGAAACATTATTAATAATTTCGAAGGAATTGGGTACATTAAGAGAAACTGAATTTGAAAGCATAGAGAAAGTATGTAACAGAGAATCAGCGTTGCTGAATGGATTAATAAAAAAGTTAATGTCATCATTGTAATCCCAAAATCATCCTCCATGCCTACTCGCCTCTTGGCATCCTCGCCCCCTCGCCTACTCGCCTCTTAGCTTCCTAGCCCCCTCGCCTCCCATCCTCCTTGCCTCTTAGCCTCTTCGCTTCATCGCCTCTTCGCCTACTCGCTTAATCAACTAAACCAAATGCTCGACAAAAACGGTATCGCAAAAAGAATCGCCCGCGAAATAAAAAACGGTTACTATGTAAATCTTGGTATTGGTATTCCAACGCTTGTTGCGAATTATATTCCGGAAGGGATCAACGTTGTGTTGCAGTCGGAAAACGGGTTATTGGGTATGGGACCTTTCCCTTTTGAAGGCGAAGAAGATCCTGATCTCATCAACGCCGGAAAACAAACTATTACCACCGTTGCCGGTTCTGCATTTTTTGATTCGGCAATGAGTTTCGGAATGATCCGCGCACAAAAAGTGGACCTCACGATATTGGGTGCCATGGAAGTTAGTGAGCTGGGTGATATAGCAAACTGGAAAATTCCCGGCAAGATGGTGAAGGGTATGGGTGGTGCGATGGATCTTGTTGCTGCTGCAAAAAATATTATCGTAGCTATGCAACACGTCAACAAAGCAGGTGAATCAAAATTACTGCCGCAATGCTCACTGCCCTTAACCGGAATAAAATGCGTTAAACGTATTGTTACCGAGTTGGCAGTATTGGATGTATTGCCTCAAGGTGGTTTTAAATTGTTGGAACGCGCGCCTGGTATCAGTGTGGAAGAAATAAAAAATGCAACAGCGGGAAAATTATTAATAGAAGGCGAAATACCGGAAATGGTAATTTAAGCCAATCAAAAAATGAATTCCAGCTTTTTCCGTTGTTTAATATTCACAATATTGTTACTAGGCGTTTGCCTGCTTTGGGGTTACCAAAATATTTTATTTTACCGACCTCAGTCAATTCATCAGTGGGCTCAATGTGATCGTGCTTCCGTTGCATTTAATTATTACATGAATGGTTTTCACTTTTTCAAGCCTCAGGTTCATAACATCTCTAACGGATCAGGAATTACCGGGCTTGAATTTCCCATCATCAACTTTCTTGCAGCAATTGGATATGCATTATTCGGATTTCATGAATATATATATAGATTGATCGTTTTTCTTTGTCTTCTTTCCGGATTAATTAATGCATACAGACTTGCCAATCTACTTTTATCTAACAGCATCGTAGCAGCACTTCCTGTTTATCTTTTGTTTGCATCTCCTGTATTGGCTTACTATGGCATTACGTTCCTTGCCGATCCCGTCAGTCTTGGATTGGCACTTTCGGGATGGTATTATTTTTTCAGATGGCAAGAAAATAAAAAAGCAAGAACATTGATAACTACAATTGTGTTTTGCTCATTGGCAAGTATGATTAAGATTAGTTCGCTTATCAATCCACTGGCAATGGCTGCTTTTGTTTTTTTAAATGCTGATGGTAAAACTTTTGCTATGATAAAAGTAAGAGTACAACAAGCGCTTCCTTTTCTAATTGTAATCATTCCTGTGTTGGCCTGGTATTTTTATGCATCCTGGCTGAATAAAACTTACGAATCCAAAGTTTTCATGCTGGAAATGCGACCGGTTAGTTCATGGGAAGAGTTTATTACCATCTGGAAAGAAATTGAGCAAACATGGTTGTGGCGGTTTTATCCGAAAATTTATTTCATTGCGCTTTTAATTGGTTCTGTTAGCATTGCTGCACTTCCACAAAAAATTAACAAGCCATTATTAACGATTACTCTTTTACTATATGTCGGTGCTATTTCCTTTTTCTTGTTAATGTTTACGCAATTCAGAATACATGATTATTACATCATTCCCTTGATGCCTGCATTCTTCTTTCATTGGCTCCTGATAATAAAGCAATTTTCATTGATACAGCTCATCTGGGTTAAAAGATTATCGGCCTTATTGTTTTTAAGCCTTGTTTGTTTTGTTATCACTGAAGCGAAGGATCATTTAACTTTTGTATATGCTAAATCATCCTGGCAATACAGTCCATTGGTTTATGATCGCTATTTCTTCCTGGAACCGGAATTACGCAAACTCAACATCCAACCTGAAGACCCTGTAATTTCTATATTTGATTTAAGCTTTAATGTGACGCTGTACCTTATGAATCAACGAGGTTTTACAGTTGGGCCATTAACGCCACAAAAAGAAATTATCAAAGAATTACAGAATCCGCTATATAAGTATGCAATATTGAATAATTTTAACCCGTCCAGGTTTGACCCTGTGATGGACAGTCTAAATCTTGGCAAAAAAATTCTTGATTGGAACGACCTCACCGTATATCAGCTTCCTATTAAAAAATAGTAGATCATCAAACACCTCCTTTGTCTATGAAACTTTCCATCATCATTCCAATTTATAATGAGGAGCCCAACATCAAGGTGCTTTATGATCGGCTTAAAAAGGTATGTGTTCAAATCACTGATGAGCATGAAATTATCTTTGTAAATGATGGCAGTCGTGATCGCTCTATACTTTTGATACATGAATTGTCGGGAATAGACAATAAAGTTAAATACATCAACTTCAGCAGGAATTTTGGCCACCAGGTGGCGGTAACTGCAGGACTTGATCATACAAAAGGAGATGCTGTTGTTATCATTGATGCCGACTTACAGGATCCGCCGGAACTGATCTTAGCAATGTATAAGAAAATGCAGGAAGGGTATGAAGTGGTCTATGCAAAAAGAAGAACGAGGGCAGGTGAGAATTTTTTAAAGCGATTTACCGCAAAATTATTTTACCGAATTCTTGGAAGGATTACGTCCATCAATATTCCTGTCGATACCGGTGATTTTAGAATCATGGATAAAAAAATCGTGGAAGTACTGCGCATGATGCCTGAGCAACAGAAGTTCCTGCGCGGACAAATTTCCTGGATTGGATTTAATCAAACCTTTGTTGAATACGACAGAGATGTTCGTCATGGTGGGGAGACCGGATATACCTATAAAAAAATGATACGGTTTGCATTAGATGGTATTACTTCCTTCAGCAACCTTCCATTGAAATTTGCAACATTCATCGGCTTCCTCGTTGCCGGTATCACCTTCCTTACTATCCTCTATGCGCTTTACTCACGGTTCATCACCCACGATGTAGTGCCGGGCTGGACCTCTATGATTCTTGCAATCTTATTTATTGGAGGAGTGCAACTAATTTGTATCGGCATTATTGGTGAGTACATTAGCAGATTGGGAGCCAATGTACGCAACAGGCCTTTATATATCATCAGGGAAAGTAATATTGCATCGCAAAATAATAACACAACGAATCAATGATTGAGGAGATTTTAAAAAAGCTTGATATTCCTGAAAGCGACAGTTCAACACCCATAAAAGATACAGAGGCGAAATTTATTTTTGATTTTGTTAAACGAAATCAGTTTAGAAAGACCCTTGAGACAGGCTGCGGCTATGGGAAGTCTGCTGTATCCATCATGGCGGCAACAGGGCAACAGCATATTGTGATTGATCCTTTTCAAACCAATTACAAATACGGCGGAATAAATAATATTAAAAAGCTTGGGTTTGAAGGAGCATTGAAATACTATGAAGAATATTCTCATACAGTGCTACCAAGACTTTTTGAAAAAGGTGAACGTTTTGATTTTATTTTTATTGATGGTGATCATCGTTTCGACGGACAGTTTATGGATTTTTATTATTCAGACCTGATGCTGAAAGAGAAAGGATACATCCTTTTCCATGATACCTGGATGAGAAGTACAGCGCACATGGAATCCTATATTAATTCCAACAGAAAAGATTATACCCGTGTAGAAACAGGACTAAGAAACCTGGCTTTATTTCAAAAAACTGATAAGGACAAAAGAGGCTGGATGCATTTTAAAGGATTTGCCACCTCAAAATCATTGATGACCAATTCTGTGATTGAATGGCTTCATGGGGAGGAGACTACCGCCAAAAAGATTGTCAAGAAAATAAAATCCAATGTTAAATAAAGCAATCAGCCGTCCGAAAAATATCTCTCTTATTTATTTATATTTTTTTCCATCCAGATAGCTTCTGATTTTACCTGTTCATCTAAGGTCACATGGTTTTTTTTCGCATTCTGCTTAACTGCTTTTAACCATTTAGGATTCTTTAATATGGAAGCTTTGTATTCCGCTAATTTGGACGATGAGATCTCATTCGTATCATTTACCGATGTCCTTTCTGAATTGCCTAATTGATTAGCTCCAAAATATGCATCGTATGCATCATCAATAAATCCCCACATATAATCTTTCAGGTTGGGCACATTTGACAATAGAACAACTGCATTTTGCTTTTCTATCTCATCCTGTAACTCCTTGCCCTGCACCTTTCTGGCATTGCCATCAAAATCACCCTGTTTTTTAAAATAAAACCAAAAGTTATTATTGTTTAGCAATAGTGAAGTGAATTTATTATTGATGAACTGATAATAATAACTGTCGCCTATTACAAGAATGTTTGGTTTTATTTTCGTTGAATCATTTCTTACAGTAATAATCGGGTAAGCCATCTTATATGATTGTAAAGTGACTAAAATATTCAATGCAGCTGCACAATCGTAATCATCTCTTTTAACGTCACTTGAATAATCAATAAAGTTGCATTCCACATCTGGCATATCAATATTACAAAGCGACTCCAGTGTTTTAAAAACAGAATCTGCTGCCAGCATACTCCCATACATACTCCAATGGATCCCGTATTGACCGTACAATGGATATTTTGCCTTATATTTATTTTTGATGAACCAAGTGTTAAAATCAATAACATTAACCTGCTGTTTTTCCAACTCCGCTTTACAAACTTCAAAATTTGTTGTATCCCGTTTCTTATGAAATTTATTAGGTATATATTCAGGAAAAAAATCTGCTTTACCTGGAGCCAGCACCACTAAAAGGCTAATATTTAGCTTCCGTAATGTGTCCTGCAGCATTCGCAACCTTTCCGTTTGTACTGCTATTTTTGCACTTCCAATAAAATCATTTCCATAATATGCATCTATGTAATTCTTCTCATACATAAAATCCTTTTTCCCTATAACCAGATACTGAGCTTTGGGTGTCCTCCATAATGAATAAGCTATTTGATTATATATTCTTATATAATAATCTCTTAATCCGAAATTACGTTCGAGGTATAATCCGTTTTGTTCCTGGAATTCACCGTTCAACCATTTTCTAAAATCAAAATCAATCTTACTAACTGCCTTCAACTCTCCTAAAGATCCTTTAAGTGGAAACGGATCAACAAATCTCCATTGTCGCTGCAATTGAGGCATGAAGGTGACAGCAAGAATAAAAAGCAACAATAGAAACTTTAGTAGTATCTTGATCATACTTTCTTAGAATCTGAAATAAATGAAAGGATTAAAACCAGATGATGCAATGTCTCCAATTGCAACAACAAATAATACTACTGAAACAATTGTCATCAAAATATACCTTCCTGATGTATATTGATTAAAATAAACTGTTGCTTGTATTTTCTCACCCATTTTAAAAAGTGTAAAAAAAGAAAATAAAAATGCCAACACGAGGAAAAAATAATACTCTTTGTTAAGTGAAAGAACTTTACCGGATAAATCAATTGAATACATTGTTTTAAAATATACTAATGCATCGCTAAATTTTTCGATCCTGAAAAAGACCCAGCCGTTTAACACAATAAAAAATGATATTAGTGTTGCAGGTACTTTCCCGATTCGTTTATAAAAATTAGACAATCCAGCACGCTCGAGTACCAGGAATATTCCATGAAATGCTCCCCAAATAATAAAATTCCAGGAAGCTCCATGCCATAATCCGGAAGCCAGAAATACCAGCCACAGATTAAAGTATAATCTTGCAGGTGATTTCACTCTATTACCGCCAAGCGGTATATATAAGTAGTTTCGCATCCATTTTCCCAGCGTGATATGCCATCGCCTCCAA
Organism: Bacteroidota bacterium; assembly: GCA_031418215.1. Taxonomy (GTDB): domain Bacteria; phylum Bacteroidota; class Bacteroidia; order AKYH767-A; family OLB10; genus JANOXC01. The sequence continues at coordinate 3,421 of JANOXC010000098.1, read as the reverse complement.
AATTCCGTAATGCTTTGCGAGACATAAGGATTATTAAAATTCTCAGGAAATTTAAAACCAAGCATCTTACCAAGACCGATTGCCATATCGGAATAGCCGGAAAAATCAAAATATATCTGAAATGTGTAAGATATAATGCCGATCCAAGCCGCAGAAGTTGTGATATCATGCCCTTCATTAAACACCTCGTCGGCACGTAAAGCCATTGCATTGGCTATAAAAACTTTTTTTGAAAGTCCCAGCACAAAACGAATAAACCCTGTAATCTTATTGTCGAGTGAGTCACTGTTGAAGCGGCCTTTTATCTGATCGGCAATTTCATGATACCTGATAATAGGTCCGGCAATCAACTTTGGAAACAAAATAATATATAGCTGGTAATCCCAAAAATTCTTTAGCGGTTTATGCACCTTTCGGTAAACATCTACCACATAGGTCATTGTTTCAAATGTATAAAACGAAATACCTATAGGGAGCACCAATTTTATCCATGCGATGGGTTGAATATCCAAAGCACCCAGTGCTACATTGATGTTTTCTATAAAAAAATTACTGTATTTAAAATAAAACAATAATCCAAGGTTGACTGAAACTGAAATTGTCAAGAGCAACCGCCTTCGAAATCGGTTTTCCGAAGCATCCATTAATCTTACCAGGTAAAAATCAATAATGGTGGTAATGACAATAACAAAAATAAATCTCGGCGCCCCCCAGCTGTAAAATAAAATGCTGGCTATTAGCAATAAGAAGTTTTTAAATCTTTTTGGCATAACAAAATAAACCAATAAAAAGAGTGGCAAAAAACCAATAAGAAAAACAATGCTGCTAAAAACCATCTGCCTTTTTAATTTTTATTTGCAATATAATTATACAACCCTGGCTTCATTCATTAAGCTTGAAAAGAGGATCGGCAATTATAACAAAAATAAGCGAATGACAGCGCCGTCATAATCTCCTTCCTTTTTTAATTATCTTCACGCCGTCCATTAAAATTATCAATTTTCTGCTGATGTTTTCTTTAAAAAAGCAAACTCTTGTATTTGCACTACTAATATATATGATTTATGCATTGGTGATGCCTGAATACGGACATTCCTATGACATGGGATGCTGGGCAGACTGGGCGGGCTATATTTTTCAACATGGTTTATCTGATGCGTATAATTCCAGCACCAATTATTTGCCTGGCCATTTATATGAAATAAGACTTTATACATTGCTTTTTGACACAAAAGAAGACGTCATACAAAACATATACTACCTAAAGTATTTTTCTCTGTTTTTTGATGTTACGGGCGCTTTGCTGGTGTCATCTCTTGTAACAAATGCCCTGATGCAAAAACTTATATTACTGGTGATTTTATTAAATCCGTCTTACTTACACAATACCATGATATGGGGTCAATTCGATAGTGTATTCAGCTGTTTTGTGTTTGCATCGTTCCTTGCTATATATAATAAAAATTTTAATTTAGGTTTAATTTTATATATCATCGGCCTTAATTGCAAATTACAAGCAATACTTTTTTTGCCGGTACTGTCACTCTTCCTACTTTACCAGTCAGAAGGCAACTTTAAAATCAAAAACATCCTGAAAGGAATTGCTGCCGTGTTGCTGACTGAGGCTATCATTCTTATTCCATTCATGCACGACGAAATGCTTGGAAAAGTTTGGAGTACCGTTAGAGGCCTTGGCGGAGAAAATGGTTGCATCTCGTTGGAAGCAGCTAACATCTGGCATTTAATTATGAGCGGCAACCTTAGATGGACTGGTGATGTGGCAACCTTTCTTAATATTTCACTTAAAAGATGGGGGCTGTTAATGTATTTAGCGGCCTTGTTCATTTCTTTATTCCCGCTGATGAAAAGTGTCTTTCAGCGTTTCACCGGAAAAAAAGAAAATACTGCAATCAGCCTCAACAGAATATTAATTATGTTCAGCCTTTCCGCACTTTGCTTTTTTTACTTCAACACTCAAATGCATGAACGCTATTCATATCCCGCATTTCTATTTATTGCAGCTTTCGGCATTATCAGCGGTAATTTATGGATCTACGGCCTGTTCTCCTTGGCTTATTTTCTCAATAATGATAAGCTGATGCAATGCATCACTAAAATAAATTACCAAGCCCCTGTTTTTGATTGGCATTTCATCTCCTACCTATTTATGACAGTAATTATTAGTTTAGTAATTATGTTGTACCTAAAAATACCTAGAAGTGCATTTAAACTGCAGGATAACTCAGAAAATCTAAAATGAAAAAACACATTAACTCCAGGAACCTTACCATTTTTCTTGCTGTTTTATTTGTGTTGCTGCACTATTATATACGGACTTACAATTATCAAAACTGGAACAATATTTTAGGCTGGGATATCCTAAGTTACTACCTCTACCTCCCATTCAATTTCATTTATCATGATCCGGGTATGGTTAACCAGTTGGTAATTGAAAAGATTTTCAATCAGTATCATCCTTCAGGTACGTTTTACCAGGCATATCAAATTCCCAACGGCAACTGGGTGTCGATGTACACGTTAGGGTTTGCAATATTATTTGCTCCTTTCTTTTTTATTGCGCACTTATGGGCAACAATAAGCGGTAATTGGCCTGCTGACGGATTTTCTTATCCTTACCAGTTTTGTATTGGCAATGGCGTGATGATTTATATAGTTGCCGGGATATTTGTTTTACGAAAAGTATTACTTCACTTTTTCAATGACAGAATTACCTCCATTGTGCTGGTAATGCTGCTGCTTGGCACCAACTATTTTATTGAAGCTGTTGATGATTCATGTATGCCTCATGCCATGTTGTTTACCGCTTATGCATTGATCCTTTGGTTAACAATTCGCTGGCATGAAAAACCCGTTATGAAAACGGCTGCATTGCTTGGCTTATTGCTTGGATTTACCATTCTTGCAAGGGGTAGCGAAATTGTCTGTTTAATCATTCCCATATGCTGGAATATATATAATAAGCAGACTTTTCAAGCTAAAATAAAATTATTGGTTGAGAAGAAATCACAATTACTAATTGCCGTTTTATGTGCTTCCATTGTTCCTGTTATCCAAATGATTTACTGGAAGCATATTACTGGCTCCTTTATTTTTCAGAGTTACCAGAATACTGAGGGATTTGATTGGAATGGCGAACATATCATGAAAGTGTTATTCAGTTATAAGAAAAGCTGGTTCCTTTATACACCAATGATCATTCTCCCTATCATCGGTATTTTCTTTATGCGTAAAATGGCAAAACCCATATTTCCTGCTATTGGAATTTTTTTTATCGCAAACTTTTATTTAATCGCCAGCTGGGCTGCATGGTGGCAAGGTGGAAGTTTTGGTATGCGTTATTTTGTTGAATCGTATGCTGTGATGGCAATACCATTCGGTTTCTTTTTCAAAAAAATTGCAG